>CAYTID010000046.1:0-17807 GCA_964437735.1 uncultured Ignavibacteriaceae bacterium
AATATTCCGCCAATACCGTCAAAAATTGGATAACCTAAATAGCTCAAGCCGATTGAGATCAGAGCGAACGTTGAGGCTATTACATCGTTTAGGCTGTCGATTGAACTGGCTAATATCACAGGACTTCTTTGTTCCCGACCAACCTTTCTAAAATGTAAAGTCATTATAGTTTTTAAAAATATTGTAACGATAATTACAGTAAATGGGAGCCAGTTGATATTATCGACAGTTGGATAAAAAAGTCGCTGAATGGATTCTTTTATAAAATTAAATCCCACCACACCTGCAAGGATTGCATACAATAATCCGGCTATCGGTTCAGCCGCCTGGTGTCCGAATTGATGATCGTGATCCGCTTTTCTTTGTGCGATTCGGATACTGAAAATTGTGGCAATTGAAGCAACAATATCCATCAATGAATTAAATGCGTCAGAGATAAGAGCAATACTTCCGACATACAATCCTACCCAAAATTTCAGTATAAACAAAAAAGTATTTGAAATGAATCCAAAGATTGCTGCCATTAAACGGGATTTTGGTTTTTCGTTATTCATTTGAATATTTCATTTGTCGGATTTTTTTAAGGAATTCGTAAGCAACGATGCCTCCTAATATAGTTAATATTGTTGAAATAACAGCAAGGAAGATGTTCGATGTTGGGATATAAATCCAGAATAGTTGATAAATCAGAGCAGCCTGTGTCGTTATTAGCATGAAAATCGCCGGCAATAGCATATATCGTTTAGGTCTCTTAAAACCAAACCAATAAGCCGTAGCGACAAATAATGCTATGGCTGCAACAAGTTGATTTGATGCTCCAAAGACGGGCCATAAAATTTTCCACCCATTTCCCTGTGCTAAAATGTATGCTAATATAATTCCAAGTAGTGCTGCTATGTAACGATTATTAAAAAAATTTAACTTTGTCCCTACAGATTCCTGAACGATATATCTCGCGAGTCTTACTGTAGTATCGAGTGTGGTTAGTATAAATGCATTAAGCATCAGCACGCCAAATGAGATGCCTATGAATAATGGAATACCGATCGCATTCAAGACTCTCCCGAGTGCAGTTCCGAAAGTGATGTTCGCACTTTGTTTGAGGAGATCCTGGAATATATATCCATTAAGTTCTGCTTCAGGTGCCTTTACCCAGTATAAAGCTGCACTCATTAATATGATAACGAGCAATGCGAGAGCTCCTTCAGTGAGCATTCCGCCGAAAGCAATTTTCTTACCGTCTGTTTCACGCTGTAATTGTTTTGCTGATGTTCCGCTAGCGACGAGCGAATGAAATCCTGAAATAGCGCCGCATGCAACAGTAATAAATAATACGGGCCACAAAGTTCCGCTGCCTGATTCGAATGAAATATAAGCAGGGGCAGATATCTCAAGATTGCTGAAGAACAATCCTATGAAACCTAATGCCAAACCGGCAATTAGAAGATACATCGATAAATAATCGCGTGGCTGCAAGAGAACCCAAACAGGGATAGTTGCGGCAATCAATGCGTAGAAGAAACTTGATAACAACCAAAAATCATAAGAAGCAATAATAGGAAAATAATCTCCGAGAAATATCAACACAAGAAGTATGATTATGGAAAATGTTGTGGATATCGACAAATTCATTTTCTTTAAATGAGTGACGTATCCAAATCCTATTGCGAGGAATATCAAGCCTACAGTTGGTAAAACAATTTCAGGCTTTTGAATAAAAGTTTGTGCAGTCAGAACTGCAAATACCGCTTGTACTAAAGCTAAAGCAAGCCAAACGAATATCGAAAATATCCATCGGGCAGTTTTTGAAATACTTTGCTCTGTTATTTTGGTTATTGATACACCATTGCTGCGGACTGATGCCATTAACGAAGTATAGTCATGAACCGCCCCCATAAAGACTGAACCGAGTAAAACCCAAATTAATGTCGGCAACCAGCCGAAATATGAACATGCAAGTATTGGTCCGATTATCGGACCGGCGCCGGCTAACGATGAGAAATGATGACCAAAAAGAACCGGCGTTTTAGTAGGAAGAAAGTCCATGTTATCATGAATTCTGACAGCGGGAGTAAGATTTGCATTATCCGGCTTGATTATTTTCTTTTCTATAATTTTGCCATACCACCGATATGCAAAGACAAACCAAGCAATTCCCAGAATAGCTATCAAGCTTGCATTCATTTTTCCGTTTTATATAATGTAATTATTTAAAAATAATGGATTTTTGTTAATATAACATAAATGGATTATTCTCGCAAAAATATTCAATTATGCGTCAATCGGTGTATCTCTTCTAATTTTAACAATGTGGGGATGTCTTGCTATCCATCCACATGGAATAGGAGTCCTTGTCGATTTTAAAAAATGTGAAATAATTAAATGACTGCCAAAGAATTAAGAGTTCTTAAATATCTGATTTACCACAAGGGGGAAGTGGTCAGACGTGATAAGCTGCTTGACGATGTGTGGGGTTATGATATTTTTCCGACTAAAAGAACAGTGGATAATAATATCTTATCGCTGCGAAAGAAAATTGAAAATGACTACACAAAGCCAAAACACCAGCTGACCGTCCATTCTATGGGGTATAAATTCGTTAAGTAAAAGCAGTATTTGAAATTATAAACAATTTGTTTAATTTTAACTGTTTAAAATTAAAGCACAAAATATTATGCCGATTTTCATTACAGGGTCCACCGGTTTTATAGGAAATAAGCTCGCATTTAAACTCGCAGAGTCTGGTGAAATAATCCATGCGTTATGTAGGGCAAGCTCTGATGTAAGAGTACTCGAACATCCAAATATAAAAATCTTTTACGGTGATGTAACTGATAAAGAAAGCATCATGCAAGCAATGTCAGGATGTAGTCAGGTTTATCACCTTGCCGCTTATGCAAAAAGTTATGCAAAAGATCCTTCATATTACTTTAAAGTTAATGTTGATGGTACAAAATATATTTGCGAATCTTCATTAAAGTTTGGTGTAAAAAAAGTTGTCATCACATCCACAGTAGTAACATTCGGTCCGACCGATAAAAATGAAAATAACGAAAAAATTATACGAGATGATACGGTTTTTTATACAACGTATGAACACTCAAAATTTCTGGCTGAGAAGATGGTAAATACTTTTATTGAAAAAGGATTGAATGTTACAACCGTAAATCCGACTCGTGTTTTTGGTCCCGGGATGCTTAACGAAAGCAATTCAGTAACACTTATGATTCAGATGTATCTGAAAGGGAAAATGAGAGTTTTATTAGGAGATGGTTGCGGCATCGGTAATTATGGATATGTTGATGATATTGTTCAAGGTCATATTCTGGCAATGGAAAAGGGAAAGATAGGTGAAAAATATATTCTCGGCGGCGAAAATGTTTCTTATAACCGGCTTTTTGAGATCATTTCCGGAATTACAGATAAAAAATTTTTCCAGATTAAAATTCCTAAAAAGCTGGCATTTATTTTTGCAAATATTGAGTCTGCACGGGCTAAATATTTTAATCACTATCCGCTGATAACTCCTGAGTGGGTAGAGACATTTTCGCTCGACTGGATTTACTCTTCAAAAAAAGCAGAAGCCGAGTTAGGATATGTTATTACTCCGCTCAGTGAATCTTTACAGGAAACAATAAAATGGTTAAACAGAATAGATAAAAGAAAGTAATCGGATGTCCTTAAAAAATATTATTTTCGGTGATCATTTGAAATTTACACAGGAAAATTATAAACCAACATTGATTTTTTTGATGGCGGCATTGATTCCGACTCTATTTCATTATTTCGGATCACGGGAATTTTATGTCGATTTAGTAAATTCCGAAAATCTTCAATTGAAAAATTCCGATTTGGAACCGGTAATATATCTCTTTGTAACCGGTTTTATACTGATGGGGATGTTGCCTTTTATTGTAATGAAATATATTTTCAAAGAATCCCATACAGGTTATGGACTACAAATCGGTGACTGGAAATCGGGACTCAAATCGACGGCTATTCTTATTCCTGTGATTGCGATATTTCTTTTGTTTCCATCGGCATTTCAAAAAGAGTTTAATACATTTTATCCTTTATACAAATCGAAGGATGGATTTGATAATTTCTTTATTCTGTACGAATTTTTGCGTTTGATCTTCTACTATTTTGCTTGGGAATATTTTTATCGTGGGTTTATACTTTTCGGATTGAGAAGCTACATCGGCAACTGGAATGCTATACTTGTCCAGATGATACCCTCCTGTCTGTGGCACATAGGATATCCGACCGGTGAAATTCTTGGCGCTATTCCGGGTGGAATTCTATTCGGAATTCTTGCGATACGTACAAATTCGATATTTTGGCCCCTTCTTTTACATTGGCTGATAGGTGTTTTGCTGGATGTATTTATCATTCTGATTAATTAAAAAAATGAGAAATATTTGCCTTTCGTGAAATCAAAATCTGATTATGTAAAACTATTAGATGTAATAGTTTTGGTATTTATTACCTTGCTATTGCTTTTGACATTAATATTTTCTCAGAAAATAGATAAATGGGAAAATGTTATGCGAAATTTATTCCTGATTGGAATAGCATATTTTCTGATTAAAGTGATTATTGACAAAATAGTAAATAATTTTTTCCAGCTATTTGCTCGTGCTTCTCTTATAGCCGGTATCAATGGATTATTATTCGATGAAATCCAGCATCTGCAACATATATTTGTCAATGGATGGATGGATCAGCAATTAATTAATCTCGACGAATGGATTTTTGGAATTGAATTATCAAAAGCCCTCGATAGAGTAACTACTCCCTGGTTGACCGAAGCCATGATGTTTGCATACACCGTATATGTACCATTGATAATTTTTGTTGCGCTCTTTTGCTATTTTAAATCGGGTAAAATTGCCGGTGAAGATTACCTTGTGCATCTGACGCTCGCATATTTTCTGTCATATTTAGGATTTTTAATATATCCCGTCGCAGGACCATTATTCTACCAACCAGAAATTTATACCAATCCGTTAAAGGGAGGACTGTTCACATATTTTGGAGAATGGATCAGACAAAATGCACATTATCCTGGTGGAAATTTACCTAGTCCTCATTGCGCTGCGGGTACAATTATGCTTGTGATGTCATATAAATATAATCGTAGTATATACTATATTCTTCTCCCTATAATTATTTTACTGTATATTTCAACTGTATATGGAAGATATCATTATGCGATGGATGGAGTATTGGGGATTTTGTTGGGATTTTTAATTCCGGGTATAAGTAAAAAAAAATTTGGATGGTGGAAATAAGCGTTTTCCAATTGTATCAGGAATTTTACACATCTGTGATAAAATAATTATATTTATTTTGATATTGAAAATTTTTACGGCAGGTTTTTTATTTCTATTATTCTTATATTAAAACGAAAAAATAATTATGAAAGTAAAAATATGAAGATATTTATTATTGCCTGTCCATTATTTTTAATGGCCCAGCTGAATCTTTATGCTCAGAATAATGGTTTTGCAAATTTCGAAATCGTCGAAAGTATTCCAATCGAAACTGATTTTGATTATCCGGATATCCTGAATACATCTGAAGTCTGGCTTGAGATGATAAATGGTGCAAAGAGAACTCTGGACATCGAGCAATTTTATATTTCTACTCAATCGGGTGAACCACTCGAAGAAATCATTCAAGCAATAATCGAAGCAGGGAAACGTGGAGTTAATGTTAGGATTATTGCCGATGGGGGAATGCACAAAACATATCCCGAAACCTTAGACAAATTGTCAAAAGAAAAAAATATAGAAGTAAGGTTAATTAACTACCGTCAGATATCAGGAGGAGTACAGCATGCAAAATATTTCATTGTCGACGGAAAGGCTGTTTTTATTGGAAGTCAGAATTTTGATTGGCGGGCGTTGAAGCATATTTTTGAACTCGGATTTCGTATCGTCGATGAGAACGCTGCAAAAATTTTCACCGATGTATTTGAAATCGATTGGAAATTATCTTCTAATGATACAACAATTACAAAAGAACAAATTGTATTGAGGAAAAAATACAATGTCCCCCTTATCATGACCGACAACCAAGATACAATAAAATATTTTCCTACATTTAGCTCCATTGGTTATATTCCCGATGAGAATTTATGGGATGAAAAGCATATTACAGGTTTGATTGACAGAGCAGAGAAAGAATTATTTTTTCATGTCTTAACGTATTCGCCGGTTTCAAGCAGAAATTCTTATTATGCCGAAATTGATAATGCCTTACGACGTGCGGCAGTCAGGGGGGTGAAAGTACACGTTATGACTTCCGATTGGTCAAAGCGTAAACCTGTAATTTTTTATTTGAAGAGTTTATCATTAGTCCCTAACATAACTGTAAAGATGAGTACAATTCCGGAATGGTCCGGCGGGTATATCCCATTTGCAAGAGTTGATCATCGAAAATATCTTCTCATTGACGACAATTTCTGCTGGTTAGGAACGAGCAACTGGGAAAAAAGTTATTTTCACGCCGGAAGAAATCTCGGTGTTGTGGTCGAAAGCAGTAAAATTAACAAAACTCTGAAAGATATTTACTTGAAAAGCTGGAATGGACCTTATAGTTACGAGATCAAACCGGAGATTGATTACTCACCTCCAAAGGTAGGCGAATAATTTTTTATTGCTTTTGATTATTTATTTGATTAAAATTAAATGAATAAAATCAGTAACATCAGTAAATATTAGTTATTAAATTATGAATTACCGCCTCCCTTCTTGGTTTAAGCTCATAATTATTATGAGTTTATTACTCACATCTGTATCTCTTTCACAAAACGACACAGTAAAGATTGCTACTTATAATCTCTTAAAATTTTCAAGTTCGGATGGAGCGAGAACTCCTTTTTTTCGCACCGTTGTTCACACAATAAATCCGGATATATTAATAGTTCAGGAAATGGAAAACTCCGGAGGGCACAGCCTTTTCCTTAATAACGTAATGAATATGTATCAGTCCGGATTGTATGCGACAGTTCCTTTTAATGATGGTCCTGACATGGATAACAGCATTTTCTATAAACCGGCGAAATTCGCATTTGTAGGAGCTTATTATATACCCACAGCCTTAAGGAATATCGCTGAATATACTTTGCAACATATCGCGAGTGGCGAACAGATCAGAATTTATTCTCTTCATCTAAAAGCCAGCAGTTCGACCGATGATGAAAATAAACGGCTGGCAGAAGTCACGATTCTCAGAGACCATCTGAATTCATTGCCACCAGGAACAAACTTTATTGTTGGGGGCGATTATAACATCTACAGAAGTACTGAGCCCGCATTCCAGAAACTTATAGGGAGCGAAGCCAATAACATTGGCAGGTGTTATGATCCGCAAAACGCTGTTGGTGTGTGGACGTCAAATATAGCATTTAAAAATATTCACACACAATCACCGCGTGTTCGATCGTTTGGCGGTGGAGTTACCGGCGGTCTCGACGACAGGTTCGATATTTTGCTCCATTCTTCCAGTCTTTCGGACCGAATCATCACCTCCTCTTATACTCCTTACGGCAACGATGGAAACCATTTTAATGATTCAATAAACAGATTACCGAACACTGCTGTCCCTGACAGTGTGGCAAACGGGCTGCATTACGCCTCGGATCATCTTCCGGTTTTCGCGAAATACATCTTCCAATCGGGTGCGGGGAGTATAACATTAAGCGGCACGCTAACGGATTTTGGATCAGTGAACGTGGGGGGATTTTCTCTCGAACAATCGTATTCAGTGTCGGCAACCGGACTCACGGGAAATCTGCTTATCACTTCGCCGACAGGATTTCAGATATCAACTACAAGCGGTTCAGGGTTCACTAATTCAATCTCGCTTCCACATACAGGCGGAAGTATCAGTACTCGACCTATATATGTGAGGTTTGCTCCGGCATCGCCGGGGGCTTTCAGCGGTTATATTAATCACTCCAGCAATGGTGCGAACACTCCATTACTGTTTGTCAGCGGTACTGCCAACTCGCTCACAACAATAGCTGCATGGGATTTTTATAATCAGAGCAGTCCTGCTACTTTCCCTGCCACAACTTGGAATGGAAATCTCTCGAGTTCAAATCTTGTTACCCGAGGTCCTGGTGCTTCTGCAAGCACCGGAAGTCACTCATTCCGGACACAGGGTTTCCAGAATAACGGGATATCGACTGCAAACACAGATTATTTCCAAGTAACCATCGGTCCTTCAAGCGGGTACAGAGTGTCATTATCAACGATAGACGCGAGATTTAGCGGAACCGAATCATTTGTCGGAACAGGGGGAGTATCACATCAATTCGCATATAGTTTGGACGGAACCCAATTCACTCTGATAGGTTCACCATCTGTTCTGACAGGAACAGTGCCGCTCAACATGCCGCAGGTCAATCTGTCCGGAATTTCTGCTTTACAGAATGTTCCCCCCGGGACGACGATTATGATGCGTTATTATGCGAGCGGTCAAACAACAACGGGTGGATGGGGTTTCTATTCCAATACTGTTGCCGGAACCAACGGGCTTGCTTTCGGTGGTTCGGTTACACAAATATTACCCACAATCAATGTTTCAAATACTTCTATTCCGGATTTCGGAAAGATTGAGATCGGGAATGTTTCCGCAACTAAATCTTTCCAGGTCTCAGGCGTTGATCTGACCGGAGACATTTCATTGAACGCACCAACAGGTTTTGAAATATCACTCTCAGAAGGTTCCGGATTCGGTAGTTTATTAGTTCTAAATCAATCGGGCGGATCGGTGCCTCAGACCACCATATATCTCAGATTCAAGCCAACGGCTGAACAATACTATTCGGTCGACATCACAGTTACAAGTACAGGAGCGACAACGAAAAATATTTCTGTGAGCGGAACGGGATTGGCTATTGAACCAACTATCCAGGCGTCAGGATTAAGTTTTTCGTCAGTCGGATTAAACTCGCTAACCTTTAGCTGGACAAACGGGGACGGTGCGAACAGGCTCGTCGTCGCAAGATCCGGTAGCGCTGTTAATACTCATCCCTCCGATGGTCTGACGTATTCCGCGAACTCGGTTTTCGGGAGCGGAGCGGAGATCGGGTCAGGAAACTTTGTGGTCTATTCCGGCAGCGGGAATTCAGTTTCCGTCACCGGCTTATCAGCTAACACTGTTTATCATTTTAATGTGTATGAAAACAGGGGGACAGGGATCTCGACAAATTATTTTACGTCTCCTCCCGCTTCCGCTAACAGACTTACTCAATCCGTAATATGGAAAGAAGATTTTGAAACAGGTTCAAAAGCTTCTTACGCCGTAGCGACTGTAACATGCACAAAAGGTTCCTGGGCGATGGAAGAAGGATTGATAGGGAACCTGGCAAACGACCGTAAGATAGGCGCTCAGAGTGTCCGTATGAGGAATGCCAACGGATACATTTCAATGGAATTCAATAAATCGAACGGAGCAGGCATTGTAACAGTAAATCATGCAAAATATGGGACAGATGGAAACAGTTCCTGGAAACTTCAATATTCTACAAATTCAGGAACCAACTGGTTTGACATAGGTTCAACGTATACCGCAACCGATACGGTTTTGCAGATACAACAGATTCAGGTAAATAAATCGGGGGAAATAAGAATAAGAATAGTTCACACTACCGGTGGAAGCTCAAACCGGCTGAACATTGACGACATAATTATTGCCGATTACGATAAAGTATATGAGGGTTCTGATAATATCAGCGGTGTTTTTGGTAATGTTACAGTAAGTAAACCCGGAACGGTGGTCACATTGAATGGAAATCTTACTGTCAACGGTGACCTTACTTTGAACAGCGGAACTTCATTAAACATCGGATCATACACACTGACAGTCTTCGGAAATATTATTGATAATGGAGGGATACTGACCGGCGGAACTAATTCGAGTTTAGTGATAAATGGTTCCGGCGAAAGTGCTTTCTTGTCGGATATAACGCTGGGCAATCTGACCTTAAACAGAATCGGTGGTTTGAACCTCAACGGAAATGTTACGATAAATAGTTTACTAACACTGACAAGCGGCAAGGTCTTTACCGACGAAAATATATTGACAATCAGTCCTTCGGGATCGATCGCTCGAACCAACGGTTATGTCATCGGCAATCTGAAAAAACATATCCCGACGGGTCCCGTGACAAGAAATTTTGAGTTGGGTGATGCATCGAATTACACCCCGGTAAGTATTAATTTTGGAAATGTGACCGGCGCCGGTTATCTCGCAGTCTCTGTCGTCCCCGGTCTGCATCCCGAAATATCAAACGCAGGATTCATAGAAAATAAAATATTAAACAAATATTATAGTGTAACAAATGAAGGAATCCAGTTCGACAACTCTCTGCTTACTCTAAACTATGCAGCGGGTGACATACCTTCAGGAGCGGATTGGAACAAATTTGTAATCAGAAAATTTGATAATGATATCTGGTTATCAACGGTCGTAGGAAACAGAACGCCGACGAGTATACAGGCATCGGGAATAACGTCGTTCAGCGATTTCGCCGTCGGTGAATTAATCATTATCACCCGATCAATTTCAGGGAATACAGGTGTTGGAGGGACAACGTTAGATTACACAGATAACGGTCCGAAAACTGCTATATCCGACACCAATGGTGATTATTCATTTTCCGTTTCTTACAATTGGTCAGGAACTGTAACGCCAAGTAAGACCGGATACACATTTAATCCGGCGAATAAAAACTATAACAATGTTTTAACAAATCAGATAGATCAGAACTACATTGCAAGCGCAATCACATTTACAATTTCAGGTAATGCCGGAGTTGCCGGAGCGACACTCAGTTACGAAGACGGCGAACCGAAAACAGCAACTGTCGACGGAAGCGGTAACTACTCATTTGCAGTTTCTTACAATTGGTCAGGAACTGTAACGCCAAGTCTCACCGGTTTTACATTTACCCCGTCAAGCAGAAATTACACTGATGTAGTTGAGGATAAGACGAACCAGGACTATGTAGCAGTTTCATCTGGTACGACGATGATTACAGTAACAATGAATTCCGGTTGGAATCTTGTTTCGGTTCCGGTTATTGCTGAAGACAATAATGCATCTGTATTGTTCCCGGGCGCTGCATCGGGTACTATCTACAGCTTCCTCACCGGCTCCTATACACAACCGGGATCACTTGAAACCGGGGTTGGTTATTGGGCATATTATTTAACCGGCGGCACTAATAGCATAATCGGTACTCCAATTACAACTACTTCAGTCACAGTATCAACCGGTAATAGGTGGGCTCTGATCGGATCTGTTTCAACGACTGTACCCGTTTCAGCTTTGTCATCCAATCCACCGGGTGCGATAGTTTCCGGTACATTGTATGGTTTTAATGGTTCCGGTTATTTTAAACCGACACAAATAGAATCCGGCAAGAGCTATTGGGTATATGTGAACGCACCATGCACACTGACGATTAATTCCGGCTCGCTAAAATCAAACGGTGTTGATAATAAAATTACTGATAATTGATCTTTATATTTTGCGTGAGATCGGAGTTTCGACAAGCTAAAGCTTATCGTACCACAGGAACAATGAACAATGAAAAATTGTCAATGGTCAATAGTCAATTGTCATTAGTGTTTTTTGTAATTTCGACAAGCTAAAGCTTATCGTACCATTTTTTTTGTCTTTTTAGTGTGTAATGACACCAAAAATATACCCGGAAGGGGATGTTACAAAAATTACTTATTTTCGCTAAAAATTATAGTTTCTCAGACTTATTAGAAAATTCTAATAAGTTTGTTTTTTTTCTAAAATACTTGACATTCAAGCCGTTTGTAAGTATATTTTCAGCACTTATCTCGCTTTACCGATCGTAAGATGAAGTTAATTCTTGCCGAACAGAGATAATAAAATCAACAAATATTGCTCTTATTAAAATATTCATTCAGTCACTTATGAGTATTGATATTTATTGTGTTGAATATTTATACCGCATCTTTAATAAGTAGTATTATGCAAGTTGTGTGTTAACTTAATATCCAACCAAAATTTTGAAATTGAAATTAAAATTTAAATTTAACCAAACAAAAAAAACAAAAACAAAGGAAAAAACGTTATGAAAACATGTTTAAATGTTTTACTGATTTTACTTTTAGTTTTATCAACAACTACTGCGTGGGGACAATCATTACTCGTTGATGATTTCACTGGTACTCCGGGTACTTTGCTAACCGCTGCTGGCTGGGTTGCTCATAGTGGTAGTGCAACAACACCGATGAGTATTGCCAGCCCTGGATTAACATACACGGGCTATGCATCTTCAAGTATAGGAAATGCAACATCATCTTCAGCAAATGGTGAAGATGTTAACAAAGCATTTACATCTACCACTACTGGTAGTGTTTACTATGCTTTAATGGTTAATGCGAGCCCGTCAGTAACTACAACCGACTATAGTATACATTTTTGCCAATCTTCCGGTGCAACTGCTGCCAATTTTTATGGTAGATTATTTATACAAAAGGATGCATCTGGCAACCTGCGTTTTGGATTGTCTAAAATGGTTGCAGCTGCTTCAGCATCATATACTGATTATTCTTATACCACGGGAACTACTTATTTTATAGTTGTTAAATACACTTTTAATACAGGATCAAGCACAGACGATGGTGTGTATATGTGGGTTAATCCAACACTTGGTGGTATTGAACCAACGCCCACCATTTCGATTCCCAGCGAAGGTGGTACTGATGCAACAGGTTTAGCTGCTATTGCTATTAGGCAGTTTGCCACAACTACTCTTGCTCGTTTTGATGGTATACGTGTTGGAACAACCTGGGCATCAGTAACACCTGCAGCTTCAAGTTCTCCACTACTCACGGTCTCTCCAACTTCTCTATCTGGTTTTGCATACTTTTTGGGCTTTGGTCCCTCAACTTCACAAAGCTACAACTTAAGCGGAACTGATTTAACAGGTTTTCCTGGTAATATCACAGTAACTGGTTCCACGAATTATGAAGTATCAACTGATAACTCAACATTTAGCGGAAGTGTTAATGTTCCATATTCAACAGCCACATTAAGCGCAACACCTGTTTATGTCAGACTAAAAGCCGGATTAAGCGCGGGTGCATACAATTCAGAATTGATTGCAAATGCCGGCGGTGGTGCAACTACAAAAAATGTTACCTGTAACGGTTCAGTTACTATCGGTGAACCTACAAATCACGCAACTTCTTTTGTTTCGGTATTAGGCACTCCTGCTCAAACGGCAATTGTGCTTACATGGGCAGACGCGGTAGGAGGTCAGATTCCTGCTGGATACTTGATCAGAGGTTCCGCAACAAGTTTTGCCGCTATTGTCGATCCCGTTGACGGCACACCTGTCGCCGACGGAGGTTTAAATAAAAATATTACAGCCGGAGTTCAAACACATACATTTACCGGTTTAACGGCAAATACAACTTATTACTTCAAAATTTATCCATATACAAACGCGGGCGCTGCGATTGATTATAAAATTGATGGTACAATTCCGCAAGCCACTAGCACTACAAATAATTATCCGGCTTTACCGATGACTGAAAATTTTGATTATTCAACCGGAACACTCACTGCAGTTAGCAGTGGAACTTGGGTGAACCACAGCGGAACCTCCAACTATATACCGGTTGTTACGGGTAGTTTAAATTATACAAATTACATTCCTTCCGGTATCGGTAATTCTGTATCTATGCTTACCAACGGTGAAGATGTCAACCGACAATTCGCACAAAAAACAAGCGGCGATGTGTATGCATCATTCTTAGTAAATTTTTCAGCAGCACAAGCCAACGGTGATTATTTCTTACATCTGCGCGAAGCTCCATCCGGTCCATTCTATGGAAGAGTTTTTGCACGTTCATCAGCCGGTGCAGTTCAATTCGGTATTTCAAAGTTTTCAACGGGAGCTTCGGTAACGTGGGGAGCTGCTACTTATCCTCTTAGTACAACACACCTTGTTGTGTTAAAATATTCAATTGTTGAAGGAGCAACAAACGATATGGTTTATCTTTTTGTTAATCCTACACTCGGCATCTCTGAGCCGTCACCTACTTTAACAATCAACGATTCAAGTGATCTCAGCGCAACCGATGCACCAAATATCGGTGCAGTTTGTTTACGGCAGGGTACTACAGATAATGCCTCCACACAAATAATTGATGGTATAATGGTTGCAACAAGCTGGGCTGAAATTTCTCCACCGTCAACCACACCGACAATAACTGTCGGCTCAATTACCGGTTTTGGTAACGTTATAGTTAATACAACATCAGCAGAAAAATCATATTCAGTGTCAGGAATAAATCTTACAGGTGATATATCAATTGTCCCACCGGCAGGTTTTGAAATTTCAACAGGTACAGGCGGAAGTTTTGTACAAACTAATCCAATTGTTCTATCACCGACAGGTGGCAATGTAAGCTCAACTATATATGTCAGGTTTAAACCTACATTAGAGCAGGTTTATTCAGGAAATATTACACACAATAGTTCAGGTGCAACTGAAAAAACTGTTGCCGTAAGCGGAACGGGCATATCAGGTCATGACGCAGAGCCAACGGTGCAGGCATCGAATGTTAATTTCACATCAATTGGAAGCACAACTATAACCGTAAACTGGACAGCTGGTAACGGTGCAAGCAGAATAGTCCTTGCCCGTTCGGGATCAGCCGTCAATAGTGATCCGGTAGATGGCACCACTTATACAGCCAACGCTGCATTCTTGAGTGGCACACAGATTGGAACCGGAAACTACGTAGTCTATTCCGGGTCTGGAACTTCTGTGACAGTTACAGGATTGACCGCCTCAACTCCGTACCACTTTGCAGTGTATGAATTTAACGGTTCAGCCGGAACGCAGAATTATCTAATGACTCCCGCAAGGAATAACCAAAGTACTACAGCAATAGCATTGACAATTCCTTATTCAACTGTTGCCTCTGATTACACACAGAATTTTAACACATTACCAAATTCAGGGACAGTTTCTTACACTGGTTGGGCAGAACGACATCTGGCAGTAGCACCGGTATCTGCAGCAGGTATGGAAGGATGGTATTTTGCGAAGAATACTGGTAGTGGAACGAACGACTTATTCCATATAGAATCTGGTGGAGCGACAAGCGGTGGTGCCAAATCTTATGGCGTTGCAGGTGTAAATGCTGTTACTGAACGGGCGCTTGGTGCTCTCGCTTCTGGAACATACGCACCGAAATTTGGAGCACTCATCACAAATAATACTGGCAGCACTTTGAATAAATTCACAATTACATTTACCGGTGAGCAATGGAGAGTTTCAACCGCTGCTGCACAATCAATTACTTTCGATTACAAAGTTGGCGCAACAGGAATTAATGATGCAAGCGGTTTCGTTTCGGCTGCAGGTCTTAATTTTACATCTCCGGTTACCTTAGGTGCCGGTGCGGCTCTTGATGGTAATGATGCTGCTAATCGGACTACAGGCATCACATCAACAGTTTACGGTATTACATGGGAACCCGGTGCTGTTCTCGCAATTCGGTGGACAGATATCGATGATCCGGGTAGTGATCATGCTCTTGCAATAGATGATCTAACATTTAGCGCTGGTATTCAGCCATTGGCGAATTTCTATTATAAAGGTATAGGCGACTTGCATACTGCTACCAACTGGGGCGAGAATTCAGATGGAACCGGAGCAAATCCGACCGACTTTACAACCGCTAATCAGGTATTCCATGTAAGAAATACAGCATCGGTATCAACAACAGCACCGTGGACAGTAGGCGGCGCAGGTTCAAAGATTGTAATTGGAAATGGAACTAATCCTCTCGCTCTCAGTATTTTAAATGGTTCAGCAATTACAGGCAGCGTTGATGTTTCTGCGAATGCAACCCTTGTGCTTGCAGATGCAACTTTACCAACCTTTAATAGTATCTCCGGAAACAGCACAGTAAATTATGCACAGACAGGCACAATTGTGGTTTCTAATTCACCAACTTATGGCAACCTTGTTTTAACCGGCGGAACAAAAACATTCCCATCCGGAAACACAAATGTTTCAGGAAATATCGTTGTTGACGGTGTTACAGGATTTACCGGTTCGGGTGCCTTAGTATTGAGTGGTAATTTTACATTACAGAACTCCACAACAATGATAACCGGTATGTCGCTAACCTGCAATGGGTCGAGCATGCAAACATTAAGTGGTAATGGTACAGATATTTTACTTTTCCGATTAACACATGGAAACGCAAACGGCATAACTTTATCTACAACTGGCGGATCATCGAATGTTCAGATAACGGGAACAACCGGCGGCAATTTGGTATTAGGAGCGAATAAAATTACCACTGCTTCTAACTATATTTCTATCCTTAATGTAGCCGCGCTTTCCAGAACTTCAGGTTATATTATAGGTAATTTCCGAAAGAAATTTGATGTAGGAACATCAGTCGCCCGTACATTTGAAATAGGTGATCTAACAAATTATACACCGGTTTCTGTAACTTTCTCAGAAATTACTACAGAAGGCTTTATAACAGCATCAACTTCTATAGGTGATCACTCACAAATCGGAACATCGGGAATACATCAAAACAAATCGGTTAATCGTTTTTGGTCGCTATTAAACGGCGGTATCGTATTCGATAACTACAACGCAATATTTACATTTGTGGCTGGTGATGTTGATGCCAGTGCAAACACAGATAACTTTATTGTAAAACGTTATGATGCGGCATGGTTCACAACTACAGTTGGAACGCGCACTGCAACCACAACACAAGCAACAGGTATTGCAGGTTTCGGTGATTTTGCAATCGGCGAACCAATTCCTAACCCAACCATCACAGTGTCGATGAATGCCGGATGGAATCTTGTTTCCGTACCGGTTGTACCTTCAAGTAATCTTCCGACTTCATTGTTCCCGAATGCAGTTTCAGGATCGATCTGGGGTTACTTAACGGGTAGCTATTCAAATCCGGTAACAATGGAGAATGGTCAAGGCTATTGGGCATATTACGCGAGCGCTCAAGATAACAATATAACCGGTGCACCAATTACAACAACATCGGTGGTAGTACCCACAGGAAATCGTTGGGTGCTAATTGGCTCACTCACAACTGCTGTCAATGTTTCATCACTGACATCAAACGTTCCAAATTCAATTGTACCAAATACGCTATGGGGATATTCCGGGACTTACGTTCAGCCAGAACAGTTTATACCTGGCAAGGGTTACTGGGTTTTTGTAAACCAGCCATGTACACTGACGATCAGCGCTGGAAGTCTTGCTCCAAGTGAGCCAGTCATCGATCCGGGTGTCACAGTTACTAAGGATCTCCCGGCGATACCGGAAATTCCTGTAAATACAGAAGTCCCGATTGATTAAATATAAAGTTCCACATCTTTCCCTCCCTTATATGGGGAGGGAAGATGGGGATTTAATTCATTTATAATCCATTAGTTTGGTTCTTAAATGATACTAAGTAATGACAATATACAAGAAACCCGCCACCTCTTCCAATTCGATGTTGCTATGGATTATTAATAAATATTTTGAGATTTTTATGTGATTTTAATTAGTGAACCAAATTATAAATCAATATTTATATAAGATGAGAATCATCGAGAAATGAGTAGAAATCTAAAAATAAATCTACTATTTCTGTTTTTGTTTGTTTCTCCATTACTCTCACAGACATTTGAACAAAAACAGTGGCTTGAAGAATTTTCAAAAGCAAAAGCAATTGAGTGGAAGAACGAACGTGCTC
>CAYTID010000047.1:0-17212 GCA_964437735.1 uncultured Ignavibacteriaceae bacterium
CGCCGTACGATTTTGTTGCCTCAACTTTACTTGTTACTGAGTCGGACGGCATAACAACAACTGCTTTTACATTTAAAAGTTTACAAGCGAGAGCCACACCCTGCGCATGATTACCGGATGAATGCGCGATAATTCCCGCATCCCTTTCTCTCTGCGAAAGTGATGCAATTTTATTATAAGCCCCCCGAATTTTAAAAGCCCCGATATTCTGGAAATTTTCCGCTTTAAAATAGGTTTTACTTTCTGTAACAGAGTCAAAATTTTCTGATGTTAAAAGAGGTGTGCGTATAATGAACGGCTTGATTAATGAATGAGCTTCTAAAACGTCATTGATATTAACCATAAGTTCTCGGATTAAAATCTGTATTTCAATGTAGCGCAAATTGCGGGAATATCTCCGAACGGGGTTGTGTCATAATTCAATTTCGCTTCGACATTTAAGTTTGAATTATAATTTTTTGCCGTAAAGTATGCATCGATTCCGCTGATAACGTGATTTACAACGACAACAGTCATAGCTGTTTTTGCTTTATAATAATCATCGTTTGCAAGTCCCCGCATTTTGGAATATTCTTTAAAAGTCTCTGATAGGGGGTCGCCGTAAGTGTAATTATTATTATTTGCATCCCACCAACCCTGATTATATTGTTGATATTTTCCGATAAGTTCGTAGTATTGCTGTTCGCCATGCTTGGGAAGTGTATGAGAATACCATCTGCCAATTGCCCGTTCGAATGCATTTAATTTATTCCAATCAACTCTTTCCCAAGGGGGGAGTGATTGCTCATTACTGATAATTGGATTCTGAAGATTTGAATAATTGCCTTGTGGATTAATAATGGATTTGTTCATGTTCGACCAATCGTAATACCTGATAACATCCCACTTTGTCCGATACCGGTTGGGTTCGTTTGTATCCCATGCAGGTGTTATTGAATATCTTTCGTCGGCAAAATTTTCAAACATGTTGTTTTGTTCGTCGCCTTTGTTTTCGTAGGATAGAGAAAAAATCCAGGCAGCGATTTCAACTGCAAGAAAAACTCCCCCTTTAATATAACTTTCGGAATATATTTCACCCGCACCCGGGATGATAAAAGAGAGACCCGCAGCAACAAAAGGATTTTTTTTTCCCCTGGTCAGATTGGTTATGCTTTGATTCTCAGAGAAATTAATTTTATTACCAGGTACCATATTTTGTCCGAAGAGATCTGTTTTCAGATTGCCGGTGTAAGAATAATTATTTTTAATGGAATCTGTCGGCTCGTTTGATTTTCCCGCATTCACGATTAATGCTACCAGAACGCCGGCTATAATTATTTTTTTTAAATTCATTTTATATGTTTTCGTTTTTTTAAAATTTTTCTGCAATCAAATTAAATATCAAGGTCAAAACCAAAAAGGATTCCGAAGTAAAAACGCCATTCTTTTCCGTATGTAACAGACGAAGTTCCGTCTCTTACCGTTCTTTCGAATCTGTCGAATCCGTACGAGCCGTTAAAAAACAGACGTGTCGGGAATGAATACCATGAAAATGATTCCAGTCTGATTTCAAATCCGGCATCTCTTTTAAACTTAATCCCTTTGATAGACTCATTTGTCCATGCATTTCCTACATCTCCGTAAACCGATGCATACAGTTTATCGAAGTAAATATGTAAAATTCTGAAATCCATATTGTTCGATATCGAAAATTGATAAGACAATTTAAAGGAACCAAATTCATTACCTCCGAGTGAGTAGAACGGATATCCTTTCATTCCCTCGAGACCGCCAATATAGAAATCAAAGAAATTGTCAACCGGAGGACCAAGAATTGAACCGACGTGAAGACGCGCCGAGAGAGTATGTTTCCATAACGGGAGCTTAAAATGTTCACGCCAGTTAAGTTCCAGCCGGTGGAATTTAAACCACTCGTATTTTGGAAGCAATAATCCGTTCTCCACCTCATAATTTCCGGTAGAGTTAAATTTATTAAACTCGTAGTGATGCTGTAACCTGATTTTTCGTCCGACAGGATTAATTTCACTTGTTCGTGACGGGATAATCCCGTTAAAAATAAATATTGATCTGATATCATTTCCGACTAAATATAATTCGTTTGATCCCGGCACCAGCATAGGCGGTGTTGTTGTAGGGAGTATAAAATTATCGATCCCCGCGCTGTAACGGCTGTGCGCATATCGGAGTTCAAAATTGAGATTCTCGGTAAAAATATTTTGATTCAACACAAAATCGAATTCGATAAGATTATAATTAACTCCTACTCCGATAGTGTCCTGAGGCAGCATGAGGTTGGTCGAAGCTTTTCTTGTGATATTATAAAACTCGATCGCCGCCCTTGGTTCGATGCCAAGCTGATAAAGTCCGGGAAGCTTGCCGCGGTAATCGAAGATCAGGAACATATCGCGTTCGAATTTCCTGTTTATCGCAGCCCCCGCAAATAAACTTACCTTATCAAGGACATCGGTTGAAAATGCATAAATTCCTGGTTTGATAATATCGATCCCTTTATTCTTCGGATTATAATTATCAACACGCAAGAAAGGAACCAGTGTCATGCTTGTGAATATATTTTTGTACTGCCTCGAAGGCAATTGATCATATTCATAATCATTGTAATCTCTCAGTTTATTCCAGTCAATCGGATTGGATGACCCGGAAGAAGCCGATGCCTGTAACGATGACTTACCCGAAAATATTTCTGAACTTTTAACATAACAGTTGTTTTTATCGGGCAATGATTCAGGGTTTTTCAATAACGAAATTTTATACCCTGTCGAAGTGTACGAAGCGAATGTAATTCCTTTATTTTTATCGACCGAAGGCATGAAAGCCCCGCCAAGAACATTTGTAATTTGCTCACTCTCCTGAGAAGCGATTATATATTTATAAAGATTAAAAATTCCTGTTTCATCCGAAGCGAATATAATATTTTCTCCATCCTGTGTGAAAACAGGATTTCTTGAATCTTCCTCCCCGCTAACAATAAATTGAACTTCTCCCCCTGCCGAATTAATCATTGCGATGTCACGTCCGTCATTAATAGAATAATCAAACACAATTTTAGATCCGTCGGGAGACCATTTCGGATTATAAACCTGTTCACCGTTCGCGAATAATGTTAATTGCCTTACAGCGCCGGACTTTTTCAATGAGTCAACATATTCCATTACAAACAAATTTGTCGAGCCGTCCCTTCCCGACACGAATGCAATTTGTTTTCCGTCAGGAGAAACCGCCGGAAAATTTGCACGTTTGCCGAAAGTCAGACGGGTTTCTTTTTCCGATTCGATATCAAGAAAATAGACATCGTAATAATTTGACCAATGTTTGTTTTTACTAGAATTTTTTGAGTAGAATATTTTTTTTCCATCAGGCGACCATGATAATGCCGAACGGATTCCTGCTTCAAGTTTTTTTTCTTTTTGTGTTGTTAAATCATATACATATAATGAAGATTGTGAAAAATAATCTGCTTCTTTTGTCGAAACATAAGCAATCTTATCCCCGCCGGGAGAAAAGACAGGATAAAAATTACCAAAACCGACATCAGCAATTAACTCCCCCTCGATCAATTTATTTTTTATGTTTCCTGCTCTGTCAGAGTATTCCGATTTTAACTTTTGCTTCCATTCATCATACAAATCTTTGCCATCAATACCGATGGCGCTTTTGATCGCTCCGTCAATACTGTATTCGCTTAATGAAGAAAGGTTCTTTGAAATTTTTGCAAGTTTATCCTCTCCGAACCTGTTTGCTATATAAATCGCAAAAGCAAAACCCGCATTATAGGACGACTCATTACCCAGACTTGTTTTACCGAATACCGACATCTCATTCCAGCTAAGCATGTTTCCGTCCAAGGCATACATTCTTAGTATCATATCGCGGTGCGAATCCCAGAAATCGTAATCGAGATTTTCGCGATTTAATTGTGCAACTCCTTCCGCAAACCAGGCAGGAACAACAAAGCCGGAAATCGGATATGACGCAATTACATTCGGGTAGCCGTACAGCACATCCGGTCGGCGCTCTGATTCATAACCCAACCATTGTAAGTAGATCGCCGGAATGCGTCTGCCGAATTTCATGGAGGTTTGAATTTGAATAATGTGCGTGTATTCATGCGTGATTACGTTTCTAAGCCAGTTATGCGTACCTCGCAAATCGAAATCCATTGAAGATGCCCATATTTCAACTTTGTTATCATAAAAATATGCTGCCCCGTTTGAGTAATCGTCTGCATCTTTAATAATAAACGATACTTTTTGATCCGGTTTATGATTATAAAGTGAAGTTATCGGTTCATAAATTTCTTCAGCGATCTTTGCTGTAAGCTGGGCAGTCCGTTCTGCCCCCTCATGGTAATGCACATAAAAATTTTTTGTTTCGATTGTGTGCCAGACAAGTTCGGGATGATGCGGCTCGTTCTGAGCCAACACGGAGAAGCAAACAAGAAGTATATTAACAATCTGAATAATGTATTTTTTCATTTAACCGGTTTATATAATAATATTAACTTTAGTGATTTCGTCTTTTAATAAATCTACCCTGCCACGTACAGCAACATTTAAATAAATTAATTCTAAAATTACTGAACTAAGAATTCTGTAAGTGCCGAGATATCTGTTTTGCGAATCATACCTGTCGAATAATTTGTTTACCGGTAAATTCGCGTTCGTTATTATAAATTGGCCTCCGGAATCGGACTTGGCGGTTTGTGATCCGTCAATTATCACGGGGTACTCCTTAACAAAAGTATTGTTGATTCTGACTCTTATCAGATAATATCCTGAGGATATAAAATCGCCGTTAACAAGTTCGCCATTCCAGGCTACACGATTGATAGGACCAATCGGTCTGCGGCCTAAAAATATATTTCTTATGAATATATTATTTGTATTGTATACATCAATCGAAACTAAACTATTTGTGTCAGTAATAACCGCTATAACCGTATCAAGCGGATTATTGTTGACCAACGTAGTTTGATAAAGCACTTTTACAATTACATCTTTGAGAGGTGTTCCGCTTTGATTAGTAATAAAACCGTTGATCTGGTAACCTGAAATATTTTCCCTCGGTTCGACAGGAATAATTTCACGGCATCCAATAAATATAAATATTATAAAAAACCACCAACGCATTTTACTTCACGATTGCAATTTTTATAATCGAGCTGCTGCGTTGTGAATTACCTTCGGCTTGTACGTGTGCAAAGTAGACACCGCTTTGAAATGCTGCAGCATTCCACTCTACTTCGTTATCTATTTTACCTTTTGCGTTAGTCTTTATTTCATCCACAAGAACACCGGCGAGGTCAAATATTTTAATTTTAACAAAAGCATCTTCGCTGACAAAAAAGCGGATGTTTGTTTTTCCGTTGTACACCGGATTGGGCCAATTGTAAACACGTGAAGAGGGAAGAAATTCTTCCGAAAGAGGTTTGCCGTTCCGTGAGGAATTTTCAAACGCCGTGTGAGCCACATTCCCCTTGTAATTTCCCCATGTTATATTCCTCACGTCCTTTAACGACCAGGCGTATAGGTAACCGTCGCCTGACATCGCGGTCAGCAATGCGGGATTGGACGATATGCTCATTTCAGAAACGGATCCCTTGTTTATTGACAGCGGAAACCCTTGCAACATTCTTCCTTTGGAAGAATATGCCGCAATCAAGTTGTTCTGAGTGGAAACAAAAATATCCGGCTGGCCGTCCGCATCCGCATCTGCGACAATGGGTGAATTAGTTATTGTATCGCTCAATGTTATCGGGAAGTAATCAAGTGTAAATCCTTTGTGGTTAAATGCATAGATTTTTCTTCCGGCGCTTGCGACTAAATCACGGCTGCCGTCACCGTCGATATCAGAAATCGCAATCCCTTTTAACACCCCATCCATATTATTGACGAGTCTTATCAATGAAAGTGAAGAATCGAGCATTATTAAAGTTTTTCCGTTTTTGTCGATCACACCGAAATAATGCGGAGTATTCTGCGAGCTCCCGGCCGTGACAACTTCCCATGAATCCGAAAAATACGGGAGGGCGTATTTCTTTCCTGCCGCGTACAACGTGTCACCGGTCGTGCTGACCGATGATACTCCGATAACGCCGAAAGACGGATTATATAAAAAAACTGAGTTTGAGTTAATTTTATTCTTACTTAATTTTTTAGAGAATAACGGCGGAAAAGAAGTCAAATTTCCTGACTTATCTCCTACAACAACATTTGACGGAAGAAGCAATTCGTTTATGATCACCGGTGTTGAAGCAACCGCAGGCAAATTAAATTTTGCCTCGACATTGATTGAATCGTAAACATTATCCGCGTTAACATCCTTCGCAGAAAACTGATATACGGTTGAATCTTTCACCCCGAAGAAGATATTTGCGTCGTTTATTTTGAGATTTGATTTTGCTACCGGAGCGCCTCCTCCCGAACTGGCGAAAAGACCGGTGCTATTTGGTGTTCCGCTGGTGCCACTCGGTAAAAAAACAAACACAGAATCGTTGGTTGAAATAAAAATTCTTCCGTCTATTATTTGTGGTGCTTGATTTACCGCATTAGCTCCGATAAATTTAGGAAACCCAGGCAGCGGTTTAACAACATCATCTCCTAAAATAAATTTAGCGCTCATCCTCGGTGAACGATCGCTGAAATCTTTTATCGTTATCTGTGTCGATGCCATGTCATTGCTGTAAGAACTCGGATATGTTTTTGAACTGAATTCATTTTTATAAACGGGAGCTGAATTCCCCTTGTACCAGAAATCGAAAATAGTTCCGTCTTCACTTCCGGAACCGGGACTTAAAAATCCGTACGTCTGTCCGATATCCTGCGCCCCATCAGCTTCTTCTAAATCCACGCCGCGTCTTTTCGGATTGCTGTTAATAGTATTTGTGGCATAATTCGCATCGATAATATTTTCATCAATATGCCAGATAAGCAGACCGCCATCGTAAAAAGATTTGTCGGTACCAACCCCTCCGGGTAAACTCCAGTCCAATTCATCTATATCGGTTACGACTCCGTAAACAGCACTCTGGTCGAAAGCATGATACTTCGAAGTATCCCGCGAGAAATGTTTTTGTATAGTTTGATTATTATATCGGAAAGTTATTGAAGAACCATCGTTATTAGCATCCCTGTTACGGTTTTCTATAAGAAAGTATTCTTTTGCGTTTATGGGAACTTTATATACTGTATCTTTGCCCGTCAATCCGACAGCAGGCATATTATACATTCTTTCGCCGGGAGCAACTTCAATAACATTTATCATTCCGAGATTATATTTTTTTTCGAGAAAATATTTTTCCCATGCAGAAGGTTCGGGGGGGAAAAGTCCGCTCCAGCTGAACATTGATTGACCATCCATTAGTCCGAATCGCCCGATGGCTGATTTACCTGTTGAGCTGTTAAATAAATCAGGAAGTCCAAGGTAACTGCCGAATGTCCCAACCATTATACCGTTGATTCCAAGTTGCAATAATGATGTTCCGGTAACAGTCTGGAATCTCCGATTTTCTGTTGACGGTAATATCAAACTGTTAGATATAAAGAATCCGCCATTACTTACCGGCACTCCATTGTAGTTGTTTCCGAAAATCTTCTTTAAATTATTTAAACCTAAATAGAGAGATGGAATATCAAAAGGAGTTGGGTCATAGCCGAAAACACTTACAAGGTCAATATCGCGACCGGTTCCTGCATGAAAAATACAGAAGGCATTATAGTTACTAAACGGAAAATTCGGATTTAATGAGTCAACCATTCGCCATGCGTCGTGAACAAGATTTCCGGCCTCTGAAAAAGTTTTGCTGTTTTTGGGTGGACTATAATTTTGCATTTGTTTGGGAAGAGAGTAAGAATCGTCAAATAATTTCCATTTTACTACTAATTTTCCACCGCTCGCTTTTCGCCAATAATTTTCCAAAAATGTGAGATGGTCTTCAAAATATGATTTATTATGAGGCGGTGAATCGATAATTAAATCCGGGGCAGATAAATCAAATTTTCCATTGCCTGTGGTTCTTGTGTCATTATCCTCGGCAAATTCAATTCTGACTGCAAGCACGTGAACAGTTTCAGGCGATGCAACAGATTTTAACTTAACGGACGATAAGAATGAGTCATCCCGTGATAACGTCACGGGATGATCAAGTTGAAACAAAATATTTTCTTGCGATGTTAATTTATTTGTCGGACAAATAAATAAGGCTGCAATTATTACCGCTGTATATTTTTTTAAATTCATATTTCATTGTTTTATTTTGGCTTCAGGAAGATTATTCCATCATTCCCCAGTTGATTAGAAGAGTAAAACGCAAGGTTTCCGAAAGCGGATGATTTTCTTCAACCGCATACAAGTAGCTGAAATCGAAACCGTAGATGTCGTATCTTATACCTGCGCCAAATGTCAGGAATTTTCTGTTACCGAAACTGGGATCTTCATAAAAATATCCGAATCTCAGCGCCACTAATCTAGGCGCGCCATACCAGTACTCCAATCCGCCGCCGAAAGTTACCTTTCGCAGCTTTGATCCGTCACCCCAGGCACTTATTAATGCTTTAAAAGAATTATCTGATGAACCGTCTTTATGTCTTCGAACCAGAATCCGCTGAAAATCTAAATTAGCGCTGATATTATTAAATTCTGATTTCAACAAATTTATTCCGATACCCAGGCGGAGATTTGTCGGAAGGGGATCGGCTTGTTTTTCATCAATGTAAGTAACTTTCGGTCCTAAATTTGCGAGATTTAAACCGATGTTTACATCTGATAAGAAATCACCTTCAAGTACCGGGATTTTATACAATCCCGCTATATCAAAACTCATTGTATTTGCAATACCGGTCCCCTCTTCTTCTTCTGTTCCGAAAGGTGCAAGGGCACTTCTTATATAACGAAGATTAATTCCAACTCCGAGGTTTTCCATAATTTTTGTAGCATATCCGACAGTAACGGCAAATTCGTAGGCTTTAAATCTTCCGATTTCGTCGGGACCAGCCGATGATGTTTTAATAAATTCTCCGAGATTCAGATAAATTATGTTTGCTCCGATAGTCCCGCCGATTGCATCAAAATATCCTTTATATCCCAAATATTCATAAAAAAGATCCGCCATTGCAAACTGAGGGAGCCAGTTAGCATGAGTAACGCTGATTTCCTGACCGGTCTGAAAAGCCAAACCGGCAGGGTTCCAAAAAATCGCCGATGCATCGTCGGCAATTCCGGCACCCGATTCACCAATTCCGCTTGCCCGTGAATTCGGAGCAATTAATAGAAATGGAACCGCCGATTCACCCTGACTAAAAACCGTTGCGGGTGTAATTGTTAATACCAAAAGAAATCCGGCTAATACTCGTTTTAAGTTTACATATGGATTCATTTTCTTCTTTCCTTTTAAACGTGACACATATAAATAGTTAAATTTATTATCTTTGTTGCTGAATAGCAATTTCCAAAATTATCTTAACACGCTCAGCTTCCCGAACGATTCACTTGTGAATCTTCCGTCTTGAGTTTTTAAAATTATTTTATATAAATAAATTCCGTTGCTCAATTGGTTGCCGTCCCGATCTCTGCCGTCCCATTCGATATGTACAAATTTTTCACTGATCGAACGACTCGATAACAAATTCAACAACCTTCCAGCCACTGAATATATTTTTATTTCGGCATCCACGTGTATTATTTGATTATGATTGAATGTGAATGTCGTATTATCAGAGAACGGATTCGGATAATTAAAAACATTAGAAATAGTCAGACCCTGTCCTGTAAGAACATCAAAAATGGTTTCTTTATTTGAAGCATTGTTAAAAACATCCCAGGCACGCATTTTCAGAGTATGTGAACCGGGCTTTAAATTCTCCAGTTTATACTCTACAGTTCCTGCTTTGTACGTATCGAGTTTGCTTTTATAATAAGGAGTCAAGTCAACGCTTTCGGTATTATCATCCAGCCATGCTTCAATCCTGTGACCGATTCCTGAACCGGAAGAATTAATTCCTGATTCATCAAAGAGATCGACAAGCAGAATTGGATTTTCATTTACAATGTCACCCGGACGAAAAGCCGTAGAATTAAAATATATATTTATGTCCGGACCTGAATTATCATTTGATGCTGTTGTATCGGTGCCGCGGATTTTAAAATTCTCCGTGTAACCGAGTCCGTCTATCTCATTATTCCAGAAATAGAGCGTTATCCTTCCGTTAAGCGTATCATATGAAATATCTTTAGGTATAATAAATTCGGATTTGAATTTTCCTGATGAGACGCTGCTCTCACCGCGGAATATAACACCACCGGGAACTTTGTATGAGAATGCCCCCCATTCAGGAACTGTATTCGTTTTGTTGGCGTCGTAAACGACAATTTGGGCTTTTCCGCTCATATTCGACAGATTATTTGTCCCCTCTTCCTTAATTGCTCCGGTTAAATTAATTTTTTCCAACGCTTTTAAAGTAACCGCCTGTGAGGTTGCAAAATTATTTATAGTATCGATAGAACCATACATCTTTGGTATGGCAAGTTTAACTGATGGATCGCCCAGCAAGAAAAACTTTCTTGTATTGTCGTCAATGTATAGTTGTTTTATTGCATATATACCATTGCCGATACGAGTAGGAATAATCCGTCCGGAACTATTTAATTTAAATGTTTCTTTAATTAACTCTATATTAATTTGCCTGTTAGGCCAGGCATAAACGGCGCGTGTTGCTGCAAAAACTCCTATGGCTCCGGAATTAGATTTATTTACCAAAATTTCACCGCCGCTTTGGTCGCCGACAACATCAAATTGAGAGTAATTACAGGTCGCAGCTATGAGGTAAAAATATTTCCCTTTATTCTGTAGGAGTTGAAAATCCGTTTCGCGTACAAAAACCTGCTCATGCGTCCAAAGGCGCGGATTGCCATGACCGGAAAAATTAATGATTAGCGTTCCATCATTAATTTGTTTAACGATTGATTGATTGGCGGTCGGCTTTCTGATCCCTGTGGATGTGATAACCGACGGATATTCAACAATATATATTTTTCTTTTTTCAAAATAATTAGGCGTGACAAAAGCAACATCTTCAGCATGGGTTGTGTGCATATCGCGGTCATTCTCGCCGGGAGCTGCAGGTCCATCATCAGCAACAAATGTAACTCTCATTTTCCATGGATCACGCACAGGGTTATTTTCATATTCGATAATTTTATCGACAGCTGTATTGGCTTCTGATAAAGACCTGACAGCTAACCTTCCGGTAGCAAGGGAAGATTTTTTAAAGCCGTCGAAAATTGTAAACGGATCTTCAGACGCAAATGAATTAATTTCACTGTACGATTCCACTGTTTGCCAAGGAGGTATCCAGTTAGTTCCTGTCGTTGTTATTCTCTTATAATCATAATCTCCGTCGCCGAAAAGAAGTACATATTTTAAAGAATTGAAAGGAAGTGATTGATAAGCATATTTTAAAAAATTCCTGATTGCCATCGGTGACGATAAACCGCCGCCGAACTCATTATAAATTTCATTTACGTCAACTACCAATGTTCGCAAACGGTCTGCCCCTTGATTTTCGCGATGAGTTTTTAAACGGTTTGCAGCGCTTTTAAAATCGGCGTGAGTTATAATAATAAATTGTATCGAATCACCACCGGTTACCGCACCATGCAGATTCTGATTCGATGCTTTTACAAAAGTGGGCGGAGTTTTATAACCACCCGGACCAACTACAAAAAGTTCACGAGGTGAGTTAGCAGTTAAATTAATCTGGAAAGTAGCTGAACCCGTAATGATCGCAGGAGAAGTGATTATTTTTGTGTTATTAAAATCAGATACATCAAAAATCCGAATATCGTTTGAACTAAATCCATTAATAGAATATTTTGCAATACCGGTTGTATCGTGTGTATGGAAAGAAAATAAATCATTTTGAGCATTTAACAATCTTGAATAAAATAACTCAAACCAGTCGATGTATCCGGTTGAAGAGGATGCAGAACTTGTGAATTTGAATTTTAATTCACTTCTGGGTTCGCTGAAATTCGGTATGCGTGAGGTTGTAAAAGTTTGGAAAATTGCTTGGGGAGAATTATAATTTCCGATATATGTGCCGTTTATATAAATATCGCCCAAAGATTGTTGCCTTTCGGCTATGTTGAATGATGATGGATATAAGTGGGATCGACCGGCTAATCTGAAGTTATAGCGGATAGGTTGTTGAGTATCCAATCCGGGTAGCTGAACAACATAAGTTATTGCGTCATTTATGCTGAATTGCTGTCCGAGCCATTCGGTCCCCGATTTAATAACATTAACTTTTTCATCTTCCCTGAAAACTTTTCCTGTTACAACGGCTGGTTGAAAAGGAGCAGGATTATCGAGTGACTGAACCGAAACCATTCTCTTGGCTGTAGCGCCATCGTATGTCAGCCAATAAACATTCGCATCAGCAAACCTGTTAATGTAGTGAGAAAATGTTTTTGTTTCGGCATTAAATTTCCAGCCGGTAGTTCCTTTTCCATAAAATAATATAAAATCATCAGCGTCTATCCTGTTAGCTGTGCCGGCATCTTGAACAAAGACTGCATTTTCCATAAGATCATCGGCATAAGGCGAATACGGATCGAAAGAAAGTTCAAATCCTCCGTTGTTATAAATTTTTATTGTATTCGGGTTTGTGGATGCCGGAATTCCGGCTGCGAGAAGACGCGATCCATCTATTTTATAAATTCCATCTTCCGTTACGTTAAAGCGATACCAAGTACCGGTTGCCAACAGGCTATTAGTTTGTGTTGTTTTTTTAAAGGTTGAAGGAACAATAAACCAATTTTTGGCAATCTCATAATTTATTCCAACATCTTTTAACAATTCATCTTCGGGACGATAGTTGTCGGTAACTTCAAAATTACCAAAATTCACCCGGAAAACAATCCGGGTATAACGCTTTAATATGGCGCTCGCTGCATTGTACTGCAGTGGATAAATATTAATGTTTCCTAAAACAGCATGACGAGCAATACCAACGTTTGCGATCGCGGCAACATCTTCCGGAAAATAGCCGGACTTCGAATAACTCTCCGAATCCGTTGCGTAAATTAATTTCGGATTGCCTTCATCGTCCTTTTCCATATCGGGAAAGGGGGGCAAATTTACGCCTGAAATTATTTCATAATCCGCGCTTATTATCTCAATGGTATGGTTTGATAACCCGGGAAATCTTAATAATAGACTTCGGTATTTCACCATTGGTGACCCGACGGGAGACCGGTACTCAGGCACTTCTCCCTCAAAAGAGTAGTTGACAAATGATTCATCTTTACTTTTAATAATTTCGGTTTGCAAGTAAACCGGATTGAATTCCAGCAAGATACCACTTGCATCCGATTGAAGAATTCTTACATCCTTTTCTGAAGAAAAAGAAGTAAACTTAAAAGCAGCGATACAAAAAATTATTAATGTATATGTTATTCTTTTCATAAAATAAAAAACCGGATATTAAAACCTTTAACATCCGGCTCAATTATATATTGATACCAATAAATTGTCAAAGGCTTTCGTTTAAAATTAATTTCTTACGAATAATAATTAAAAAACCTTTAACAAGTTAACGATAATTTTGACTCCAAAGTTTGTTTATTGTGTAAAAATATATTAAAAGTAATGGTATTTGTCAAGTATTTTTAGCAGAATGTAAATATATTTTCTCTTTTATTTGCTATTATTTTGACCGTTTTAATAAAAGTATGTAAAAATTACATGTATAAATTATTCTTCATCTGTAATTACCCATTTTTCCAATAATTCTTCGCCCAATCCATCGAGAAACCTGGAAGGCTTTGATAAAACAGTTCCTGATTCCCTATCGTAGATATTTACGGGGTATGAAATAAATAAATGTTCTTTCGCTCTTGTGCAAGCAACATACATCAACCTCCTCTCTTCTTCAAGATCATCTTCATCATCCACAGCACGGGAAATCGGAAACCTGCCATCAAGTGCATAAATGATAAAAACCGTATTCCACTCAAGCCCTTTTGCGCTATGTATTGTGGATAAGGTCAATAACTCGGTCTCTTCTCCGGGCGATTTCACTTCGGAGATACTTTCATTAGGAGGTTCAAGCGCAAGGTCGGTAAGAAAAGATTGTACATCTTTATATCTTTCTGTAATCGAACGGAACATTTCCAAATCTTTTTCCCTCCTTCGCCAATCGTCATAAATATTTTTGAATAACTTATAATAATAAAAGTGAATGCGGTCAACTTTTTCGGCAACTGTCAAATTTTCTTTTGTTATATCTTTCAACATATCAAACACAGCACGCACATTCTCTGAATAATCCTGAAAATCAAGCCAGAAATTATTAGTCTGGTTCTTTAAAATATTGTCAATTATTTTTTCAGCCGTCCTTGGTCCGATCCCGTCTATTAGCAACAATATCCGATTCCAGGCAACAATATCTCTTGGATTTTCAGTTACTCTGAGATATGCAATCATATCTTTGATATGCGATGTTTCAATAAATTTAAAACCTCCAAACTTAACAAAAGGAATATTCGCCTTTGTTAATTCAATTTCCAGATCAAAAGAGAGAAAGGAGGATCTGAAAAGTATAGCCATCTCTTCAAGTGGAATTCCTTCTTCGCGTAACTCAAGTAATTTTTGAACTACAAATTTAGATTGTACATTTTCGTTGTCGGCAATAACAAGTTGGGGATATGATCCTTCATCTTTTTTCGAAAAAAGAACCTTTTTATATTTGTGCCTTTTCATTAACAAATCGGTTGCTCTATATATCTTGATTGAATAAGCCGAATTTATAAATAAACATATCCCCGAAAGCGGTATCTACTCTCTTAATTTCCATAATTTTCATTTTCTCCGTATCAGTATAATAAACCTGTGTTCTAATATCCATCGGGATTGTTTCTGTATCAGAATTATTTTTCCGTAAAGATATAAAATTTGTTTTATTTAAATTATCAATTCCTGCTGCCGCGATATTGCCCGTGAGAATAACCGGGCAGTTTTTATACTCTTCTTGAATTTTTAACCATTCAGAAACGCAAAAAATTTTTTCCGAATTCTTTAAATTATCAGGAATCAGTGTAGAAGTTATAACGACGTTATACAAACCAATATCAATCAACGTTGACAAATACGTGTTCATGCTTTTCAGTGATTGATATTCACTGTTGTGGTGACTTTGTATTTTAAATTCGCTAAGCACTGCATGTCCATACTGTCGACCGGAATTGTTCTGTGTTTCACCAAATCTGAAATACATATCTGTTGCCGATTGAAGTTCGTTAATAATATCAAGCCTGTTTGGCAAATCGGGATAACGCGTAACTCCTTGCAGAGCAAATATTTGGATATCTTCTTTTTTTAATATTGCTAGCAAATTTGATATTGCCGTTTTTGAATATTTCGTAGATTCATTTGATAAATTAAGTCCTGAAATATTAAATGTCAGTACCGGTTCTTTTAATTTTCTGGTTTCTGGTGTAACTGTTTCAAATTCTTTTAATGTTTTACAACCTATCAAACAGGAAAAAATGATTAGCGGAATAAAATACTTTTTTTTCATTTTCATTCTTTTGCTCTTCTGAGAATTTCATTGGCAACATCCAGTATAGGTTGTGTGCTTCGGTAGTTTTCCTCAAGTGTGATTATTTTACAATTATCAAATATCTCTGGAAATTCCAAAATATTTTTTACGGTTGCCCCCCGAAAGGCATAAATCGATTGGGCATCGTCACCGACGACCAAAATATTACGGTTTGAATATTTTTTTTCTTTACTCATAGCGAGGAGTTGTACAATTTCTGATTGAATTCTATTCGTGTCCTGATATTCATCTACCATTATATATTTGTATTTAATAGAGTGTAGTTTGCGGATATCTTCGTGTTCCATGAAAAGTTTCATCAAATTTACCAGAAGATCATCATAATCCATTAGATTATGTTTCTTTTTATATTCGGAATATGCAATAATCAAACTTTCTATTTCGTTTTCGATCTCAAAATAATGGGAATAATCTTTCAATAACAAATCGTGCAAAGAGGTGTGTGTATTTACAACTTTGCTATGAATATCCAATAGCGTTTCTTTTCTCGGAAACCGAAAATCGCGTGAATCATATTTCATTCTCGTCCGAATAAGATTGATTGTATCTTCGGCATCGCCCTGATCTAAAATTGTAAACGAAGGATCGTACCCGATAAAGCCGGCATATTTCCGGAGGATACCGTTTGCAAATGAATGAAATGTACCGCCTGATACCCTTTCGCATCTCGAATCCAGCAATAGCGAAGCTCGTCTTAGCATTTCATGGGCTGCTTTTCTTGTAAAAGTTAACAGCAGAATATGCTGAGGTTTAACACCTAATTCGACAAGATATGCAACACGATAAACAATTGTTCGGGTTTTTCCTGTTCCGGCGCCAGCAATTACAAGTTGCGGTCCATCTACAGACGTAACAGCTTCCAGCTGAGCGTCATTTAGCTCCTGCTGATAATTTATTTGAAATCTTTGCGGAGTTACTAAATGCAGATCGCCGGTGGTAGATTTTTTCAATACATATTTTTTCACAATATGAATATAATGAACTTGTGAGGTATTGGCAAAGTTTTTAAAAAGAAAACCATCTATTGATCAAAAAAAAATCCCACCCTGAAAATCAAGATGGGATTTAAAAAATAATCCTGGCGACGTCCTACTCTCCCACACCGTTACCAGTGCAGTACCATCGGCCCTGCGGGGCTTAACTTCTCTGTTCGGAATGGGAAGAGGTGTTTCACCCGCGGCATAGTCACCAGAAAACTTAATTGAGAAAGTTGGTATAAAACCACTTAAACATGAAACTCATTAATGCACAACTCACCAAAAGTCTGCTTGATAAGCAGATAAGTTAAATATGAATCAATAAAAAATAATTGGTTAAGTCGCTCGACTTATTAGTACCGCTCGACTAAATACATTACTGTACTTACATCTGCGGCCTATCAACCAAGTAATCTCCTTGGAGTCTTACCCCCGATAAATCGGGGAGGGATATATAATCTTGGGGTAGGTTTCGCGCTTAGATGCTTTCAGCGCTTATCCTGACCGGACGTGGCTACCCAGCGTTTGCCATTGGCATGACAACTGGTACACCGTAGGTCCGTTCACTCTGGTCCTCTCGTACTAGGAGCGACACCCCTC
>CAYTID010000048.1:0-15380 GCA_964437735.1 uncultured Ignavibacteriaceae bacterium
AAGTTCAGCGGGATATTTTCTTCCATCAATATTCGGAATTTGAGTTGCAGTAAAGGCAACAACGTCATACAATTCATTATCACGATATACCGTGTTGAAATTATGAAAATCGCGTCCGGCGGCTCCCATTATTAATACTTTGATTTTCTTCATAGCTGTTAAAAACTTCCTTTCGTTTCGATTTGGATTTTACATCTTTCCCAAAATCATTTTACAATAATTAATTATTAAGTTCTTGATACTGTATTTACTATTCTACAGTCACACTTTTAGCAAGATTGCGGGGTTGGTCAACATCGCAATGTCGCTTAACTGCTATGTAGTAAGCCAGTAATTGAAGAGGAACGATTGATAAAATCGGCATCAGAAAATCTAATGTTCTCGGTATACGTATAACGTATTCGGCAAGATTATCAATATAGGTATCATCCTCGTTTGCAATGGCTATTATTCGACCTTTTCGGGCGCGAACTTCCTGAATATTACTAAGTATCTTTTCGTAAGTGCTGTCTCGTGTTGCTATTACAACTACAGGCATATCCTTATCTATTAATGCGATTGGTCCATGCTTCATTTCGGCAGCCGGATAACCCTCGGCATGAATGTATGAAATTTCTTTCAGTTTTAAAGCCCCCTCAAGCGCAACAGGGAAATTATAACCTCTACCCAGATATAAAAAATTTCCGTGTTTTGAATATATGTCAGATATTTCGATTATATTTTTAACATCGGATAAAATTTTTTCTATTTTTTCGGGTAACTTGAACAATTCGTGGACAACGCTCTTACCTTCCTTTATATCCATCCCTCGTTTTCTTGCGATCATCAAAGTAATTAGCGAAAGTACTGCAAGCTGAGAGGTGAAAGCTTTGGTGGAAGCAACTCCTATTTCCGGACCTGCGTGAATATAAACTCCTGCGTGACTTTCTCTGGCGATTGTACTCCCTACTACATTACATATACCAATTGTTAGTGCCCCTTTTTCTTTTGCTAACCTAAGTGCTGCAAGGGAATCCGCTGTCTCTCCACTCTGACTAATTAAAAATACGACATCGTCATGATATAGAACAGGTTCCCTATATCTGAATTCGGAGGCATATTCCACGATAACCGGAATTTTTGCATATTGTTCCAACATGTATTTTCCGATCAATGCGGCGTGCCATGAAGTTCCGCACGCTGTGATTATGAATCTTTTCGCATTGATAATTCGGTCAGAGACATCAAGAATTCCACCTAACTTCGCGGTACCTTCGTCTGACAATATTCTACCGCGAATTGCATCTCGTATAGTTTCAGGTTGTTCGTTAATCTCCTTGAGCATAAAATGTTCATAACCACCCCTTTCGATCTGTTCAAGATCGAATGTTATTTCTTCAACCTGCTTTTCTATTTCTTCATCATCAATAGTTTTAGTAAAAAAACTATTTTTTGTAATGCAAGCAACCTCCCCATCTTCAAGATATACAACTTGTCGAGTGTGGTCGATTAATGCAGCCGGATCAGATGCTATAAAATTTTCAGCATCTCCAATCCCTATTACAAGAGGACTTCCTTTCCTGGCTGCTATAATTTTATCAGGTTCCTTCGAATATATTACCGCCACACCATAAGTTCCTTCAACTTCGTGTAATGCAAGACGCACTGCTGAATATATATCATTTGTTTTTTTACACATTTCTTCAATTAAGTGAGCAAGGCTTTCGGTATCGGTTTCAGTCCGGAATTTGTGCCCCTTTTGTTCAAGCATTTTTTTTAAGGAATGAAAATTTTCAATAATTCCGTTATGTATCACAGAAATATTTTCTGTACAATCATAGTGAGGATGTGCATTCACATCATTCGGTTCACCGTGAGTAGCCCAGCGTGTATGTCCGATCCCGAGGTGAGTTTGTATACCATTTTCTTTTACAAATTTAGCTAATTCAGCTACTTTTCCGGCTTTCTTATAGATTTGTAGCCCGTTATCTGTAAGTGTAGCAATACCGGCTGAATCGTAACCACGGTATTCCAGGCGCTTGAGACCTTCTATTAAAATCGGGATCGAGTTTTTAGAGCCAATATATCCAATTATTCCACACATATAAATCCTGATATAAATTTTTGTTAAGTTAAGCAGAAAATACTTAAAAATCAATAAATTCTGAGGATATTAGCTAAATTCAAGCCTTGAGGGGATCTACCTAACCATACCAATAACACCCATCATTCTGCCTGAACGGGCTTTATCACGGCGATAAGAATGAAATAAATTAGGGTTACAGATTGTACAATAATTATTTATTTCTATTTTCTCATTATTCACGCCACAATTTTCGAGTTGAGATTTGATTATTTTTTTTAAATCCAGGAAATATTTATTTTTTTTTGAGATAATATTTTCGGCTGAAAATTTATTAACAATATCTTCACCAACTTCATAGCAACAAACTCCTGCACCAGGTCCGATGTAAACTACTAAATCTGAAGGACTGGAATTAAATTCTTTTTGCATTAGATTGATCCCTTTAATAACTATACCAAGCTCACATCCTTTCCAACCCGAATGAATTGCCCCGATAGCTTTTGTCTTTGGATCATATAGGAAAACAGGCAAACAGTCGGCTGTACTAATTGTTAAAAATATTCCATATGAATTCGTTACTAATCCATCACAATTATCATAGCCCCCCTGAACAAAAATACGCTCTACATTACTTCCCTGAACCTGTCGAGGAATTGCCAGTTCATCCATTCCGATATTCATACTTTCAAAAAATATTTTTCTGTTATCGATTACATTCTTTTTATCGTCGCCAACGTTGAAACTCAGATTCATATTATACGGTTCAGGGCTTACACCTCCGGGACGTGTGCTGAAACCAAAAATAATTTCCTGATATTTTGAAAGCAGATCAGACTTTATAATTGAAAGGTCATTCATTGCTATGAATTTTTACTCCCAATAAAAAGGGGAAGCGTTATTATAAAAGTAGTTCCGGTATTTATTTTTGTAACATAAGATATCGAGCCTTTCATGTCGTCAACAGTTTTTTTGACTATTGCCAAACCAAGCCCCATCCCGTCGGTCTTGGTCGAAAAGTTTGGTTCAAAAATTTTTTGTCCGTTCTCTGCAGAAATTCCGGTACCAGTATCCGATATTTTAATAATTACATTATCACCTTTTTTTTCAGTATAAATACCAATATCACCTTTCTCGTTAACAGCCTGGACAGCATTACGAATAATATTAATAAAGGCTCTCCTTAATTCTTCTTCATCCGCGAGGACAAATAAATCAGTTTGATGCAGTTCATATTTGAGATTCAAATTTTCGAAACGGGAGAAGAGTTTCGCCGCATCCATAACTACTTCATTTACATTATGGACAGAGAGATTCCGGGATGGCAAACGCCCGAAAAAAGAAAATTCACTTGCAATTCTGTTCAATGCTTCGATCTGTTCTTTGATCATCGTTGCTGATTGATTTAGTATTTCCTCAAAATCTTTTGACTTGTCAAAATATGTTTTCTGAAGATGTTGAACAGCTAAATTGATTGGTGTAAGCGGATTTTTAATTTCGTGTGCAACCTGTCGCGCCATTTCTTTCCATGCCAATTCTTTCTCGAACTTAATCAATTCCTCACGCTTTTTCTTTATTTCGTCCGTCATCGAATTAAAAGCCGTTTCCAATTTCCCGAATTCATCCTTTCGCGATGAGGTTATCTGATAATCGAAATCACCCTCAGCGATTTTCTTTGTAGCTTCATATAATTTTCGCACAGGTTTCGAAATCTGGTTGGCAAATATCGCGGAGATAATTATACTTATTATTACAATTAGACCGTATACTCCGAAAAGATACGCATTCCTCTCGCTTAATTCACGTGTAATTAACGATTGCCTATACAAAGTCGGAACTGAGATAATACCAACCAGGTTATCTAACTCATCATAGATTCCCCTATAGCCAACTAAATAATCAAATCTCCCCAAAGAAATATTCTCAACGAAAAATTTTCTTCCAGATAAAACGATGTTTTCATAAGCATTTGAGCTTAGACGACTGTTAATAAAACCAGCATCATATAATTCTCTAATACTGCTTGTATTTAATTCTGCATCGGCATACAAACTAAAATCTGCTCCGATGACTTTTGAGATGTTTTTACAATCTGTATCCGAAATATTAAATATTTGTAATGGATCATCTGATATTTTAAATTCAATCAACTCATATTGAATTTTTGATGTTTCTTCCTCCAGCGTTTTCCGCAACGAATCAGCAGTTGATTGAGTTGCAAAATATCTGTTATAATAGCCTACCAATATTAGCGGCAGTATTGATAGAAATAAGAATGCAATGATAATTTTTTTTCTGTAATCAAGAATAAAGATCGAACGATCTATTTGTACAGAAACAAGCTGGATTATTATAAAAAGTATGAAACCGATTACCAGTAAGAAAATTATCATTCTTACAAAAATCAATGAATCCCAAAACAATCCTTTTTTTTCTGCGTTTATTACAATTAAAACATTTTTGGTGTCGGGTGATTTTAATATTACTGTTTCGTAATCCTTGCCGTCAATATTTTCTGATACAGACAAAAATTTTTTTTCGCTTCTACTGAATTGTTCGTATATATTGTCCGTCAGATTATATCGACCGGTAAACTCCGGATTTGTTGAGTATACCCTTTTTCCGTTGAAGTATTCGGAGTAATATATACCCGCATAATATGTACTTAAATCCCGCGCGGTATATTTACGCAGAATATCAGACTGTTCAGTTTTAAATAATTCTGCTTTCGATGCGCCAATTTTTATATAAACTCCACCCAACAAAATGCTGTCGGGAGAAAAAATCGGTGTATAACCTCTGTAATATTTTATCGCTCCGTGAACCGTGTAATCCTCGACCAAAGAAATCATTTTATATTTCGATAAAACCAACTTATCGTTATTGGTTGTGATTTTTGACCCAATATTAAAACTGCTGATAATCTCGTTTTTATCGTTAATCACTGATATTTCACAGTTAAACCCTTCGCGGCTCAATAGAGTTGTTGTCCATCTTTGAAATGCTATCTCATTAAAATTTTCTTTCTGCAACAACAATTCTGCGGTTTCTTTATCCGTAAATTGATTTAACGATTCGTCCATAATGAATGTAAGCCATGAATCTATCGGGCGTGAGATTTCGTTTCCAAATATCTGCAGTTGGGCTTTCCTCTCATCAACCATCTTTGTAAACATCGAGACCGCCAGGAGAATGATAGCTAAAATTCCATTCAGCACTATCGAATAATTTTTCAATCGAAAAATCCTATTCTTCATAGAAAAGGAAAGTGAAAATAAAACTGTAATCAGTACAAATCGAGTCAATTGTGATGTCAAAGGATTGGAATGGATAATTCCATGAATGCTACTTACCGAAATAAATAATGCATACGTTAAAAACCATCTCCATTTTTCGGATTTAATGAAATCTAATTTCGCAACAGATAAAAAGAAAATTATCTTGGCTATCATTATAAAAGCAAACGATACGAAAAACAAATTGAAATACATCACGATATGTTCAAAAGAAGGAATGAGTTCCGACGTATCTAAATAATCCAGAGTAGAATCATTAATCGCACTGATTATAATAGCAATATAACCTCTGAATAGAAGAACAAATGTAATTGCCATTATTAAAATAAGCGTAAAATTAAATAATAATGGAATATTTTTTTTCGCTTTTATCCTTCCTGAAAATTCCAAGTAGTCAGAAAATATATACATGACGCTGATCAACAGAAAAACACCGGTTATAAACATTTCCCCTATCGATTTTACAATTCCGAATCCGAAAGCCGATGCAAATAATTTAGGGTTAAACAACTCTATCGCTGTAAAGCCCGATGGAAAGTTAAAGTATAATAAGGCATATCTGAGTATCCAAAGAACAATTATTACTGAAAAACTTCTCAGGAAAAGATTATTTTTATTTCTTAAAATTTTAATTGACCTGAGAGCCAGCAATATTAAAATAACAATTATTAAAAAATGTCTTATGTATGAAATGTTTTGCTTAATATCATCTATGTATACAGATTTCAGGGGTTTCTGCATATATGCATATCCGATAGAATTCTGATTTAGGTCTGACAATGAGATGATTAATAAAAGTGTATCTTCTATCGGAGTGCCTTGATCTTTGAAATTAAATTGCAATGGATAGTTTATTTTTTTTGCAAATACGCCTTCAAACATTTCGGAGCTTACGAAACGGTGATTCAAAGAATACTGAACATCAAACAAATTTTTTAACACAGCAAAACCGATAATAAGACCATTAGTATCGGTTATAGGTTTCGAAAGTATTAACCACGAAAATATTAAACCTTGCTCGACATAAGAAATTTCTTGCGTATAAAATGAATCAATTTTTATATTTGATCCCGATTCGCCCACCCACCCCATCAGGCGTTCTGACGAATCATAAATTTCCACACCGGAATTCTTAACACTATATTCTTTTAAATATTTGAACAGGAATGGTTTATTTTGGTTTTTAACTGCATCAATAAATTTTTCATCAGATGTTATTCGATCCAACAATAATCGATTTTCATTGCGATATTGTTCGAATTGAGTTTGTACGAAGGAAATTATCTCAGCGTTTTTTTCATTCGAAACATCTTCCCAGTTATCATTAATATTGTTTACCAGATAATATTCAAATAAAAAACTCCCAAGTATAACAATTAAAATGAAAACAATAAGAATTATAGCAGTTTTTTTAAAAATATAATTATTGATTGTAGAAATAATAGGAGGCATCAAAATTAGTAGAAATTGATTTTATCTATTACCCAATTCCCGTTATACTTAGTCAATGCGATATAAATTTGAAAAGATTCTTTGTTGTTTTTAAATCTGAAGATTCCCCTGCCGGTCGCAAATGGAATATCATCGGTAAATCCGTGTGTAGAAAAAGAAAAAGATAAAGGTTTATGAATTGAAAAGAAGTTTTCAAGTATAAAATGTGCCTGATTTGCGCTGAAAAATCCTTTCTCCGAATTTCGCAGATCTAAATATATCTGTTTGCCGAAATACACTGAAAATAACGTGATATTTCCATCGTTGATACCTTTTTCTACTGAATAAAATATTTCCTTGTACGCATCTTTATCCTTTGCCAATCCTTGGGCTATATATTCGCCGGATGAGTTATCATTTTGAGATATCTGAGTGAATAGATTAAAATTCGAAAAATTTAACAAACACAATATTATTAAGGTTCTTATTTTCATAACTTTAATTTAAAATAAAGTATCTCAAGACAAAAGTCAATTATTCCTACTCATCGAACCGGGTCCGGGATTCATTTCTCTTATCCCTTCTTTTACAGATTTTTTCAGATAAGGATTTGATCTCTGAAGTTGGTATGACCAATCGAAAATAACTCTGCTTGAAGAAAGAGAGATTACCCTGAACTTTGCATAATGATCGTTGTGAGTCCATACGACATAAGTTCTACCAACAAATAATTTAACATCCTTTGTTGCTGACCAGCCGCCAGATGGCGCTTTAATAATATCGTATAATGAATTTGTCGGACCCATATCTTTAATATCAGTATCATCCCAAACATTCATATAATATTCACCATGATAATATTCAAAAAACATATCTGAATAGTTATCATTATAAGGACCGACAGTAAAAGTCGAAAAATCATAGCCGGCAGTATTTGGTTTAGTCCTGTAATCAGTGATCGCTATTCCATAACCTTCCGGTCTTGGAGTTGCAAAAGCTTCATTACTGCTTAACGGGCTTTCATTTCCGTCGTAATCGTATGCCGATACCGCGTAATAATATGTTACTCCGTTTTGAGATCGTCTGTCATAAAAATAATTATTTACCGTCGCTCCGATATAACTATAACGCCCGTTGAATGACGAACTAACCCAAACTTTGTACCCGGCAACATCGTTTTCATAATTATACTTCCATTCTAAATACACCCGATTATCTTCGGCAAATGCAATCAATCCAACAGGGGCTTTGGGAGGCGTAGTGTCAATATGCGATACATCGAAATGACATCCTGTCGTTATGGTTATAATTATTATCGAGGTTAAAATTTTAAAATTCATGACTGCACCTTTTCTTTTTTCTAATTAATAAAAAGCCAAAAAGTATGCCAACAGATTTTTGTTAAAAAATAAAGAATAAATTACATTACGTTTATTTACTGTAGACCTAAATAGACAATCTGTAGATAAAATTACATTTCAGATTAAATAAAAATTATTATTATTGACCACTGCGAAAGGTTTCCCTTTTAAGTTTCTCCCATTAAAAGGAGAGTTTTTTGATTTCGATTTAAACTGAGAAATATCAACCACCCATTTTTTTTCCATATCAATGATCGTCAAATTTGCTATTTTACCTTCCCTGATTTCGATTTTTTCGAGCTTTAATATTTTTCTCGGATTAATCGAAAACTTTTCTATTAGTTGTGAAATCGTTAGTATTTTTGTTTCCACCAATTCCGTAAATGCTAATCCAATAGCTGTCTCCAAACCTACTATTCCAAAAGGAGCGGCAAGATACTCTACTTCTTTTTCATCAAACGAATGAGGTGCATGATCCGTTGCTATCACATCTATCGTCCCGTCCATTAAGCCTTCTATGACAGCCTTAACATCCCGGTTTGTTCTGAGAGGGGGATTCATTTTTGTGTTTGTGTCGAAAGACTTTACTAATTCTTCAGTGATCGTGAAGTGATGGGGAGTTACCTCGCATGTTACATTTATTTTTTTCTTCTTTGCATTCCGGATAATATCAACCGATCCTTCTGTACTTATATGCGCGGCATGATAACGAGAATTTACATAATCCGCAATTTGTATATCGCGGTTTATCATAATCTCTTCAGAGATTGAAGGTATCGCAGGCAACCCAAGCCCAGTAGAAGTTAATCCTTCATTCATTACACCTCCCTTAGTAAGAGATGTAACTTCCGGATGCTGAATTATCAATTTGCCGAGCATATCTGAATATTCAAGCGCACGTCTGAATATTTCAGCATTTGCCACTGGAGAACCATCATCAGAAAAAGCGATTGCCCCTGCTTCTGCTAACTCTGCCATTTGTGATAATTCGTTACCTTCGCGGTTCTTTGTTACTGCGGCAACGGGATAAACATCAACTAATCCATTAGCTGTTTTTTTGGATTTTTCAATAATATATTTTATCACCATTGCGTCATCTATCGGTGGATTAGTATTAGGCATACAGCAAACAGCAGTAAATCCGCCTGAAGCTGCCGCCATCACACCGGTTTCAATAGTCTCCTTGTGTTCATATCCGGGATCACGCAAATGAACATGCATATCAATAAATCCTGGTGCGACGATTTTACCTTTTAAATCAATTTCCTCGATAGATTTATTTGATTTAATATTTGATTTTACTTTTTCGATAACTCCGTTTAAAATCAAAATATCTTTTATACCATCGATCCCCTGCAGGGGATCGATAATCCTTCCTTTTTTTAATAAAATATCCATAATTAATCTTGTTGTTAATTTCGTGTTCCAATTAAATAAAGTACTGCCATGCGCACTGCGACTCCGTTCAGTACTTGTTGTAATATCAAGGAATTTTTTCCGTCAGCAACATCGGCAGATATTTCGACATCCCGGTTGATTGGTCCGGGATGTAGAATTGAAATCTCCTTATTGTTTTGTTTCAACCTCTCCGCTGTAATTCCAAAATAATTATGGTATTCGCGCAACGATGGAAATAACGGCTTATCCTGACGTTCAAGCTGTACTCTAAGAACATTAATGATATCTGAATTTTTTATTGCCTCATCCACCCGATAAAACACTTTTACTCCTAATTTTTCTATGTTTCTCGGAATCAAAGTTTTCGGTCCACAAACAGAAACATTCGCACCCATTGTCTGAAGTCCATAAATATTAGAGAGGGCAACACGGCTATGTGATATATCTCCCAAAACACAAATATTCAATCCATCAATTTTCCCAAATTTTTCTCGGATCGTATACATGTCAAGCAATGCCTGCGTGGGGTGTTCATGCGTACCATCTCCCGCATTGATAATATTTGCCTGAAGTATCCTGCTTAAAAACATTGCAGCACCCGGGGATGAATGCCTCATCACAACCATATCGATCTTCATGGCTTCAATATTTCGGGCTGTGTCTTTCAGTGTTTCACCTTTTGCAACGCTGCTGCCGCTGACTGAAAAATTGACTACATCAGCTGATAAACGTCGTTCAGCAAGCTCGAAGGAAATTCTTGTCCGGGTTGAACTCTCATAAAATAAATTAACAATTGTTTTGCCCTGTAATGTCGGGACTTTCTTTATTGGTCTCTCTAATATTTCGCGGAAATGGATAGCCGTATTAAGTATCAACTCAATGTCGCTTCTCGGAACTCCTTCAAGTCCAAGTAAATGGCGGCTGCTCAATGACATTTTTACCTCACTTAATTTTATTTCCAATTATCACAGTGTCTTCACCATCCAATTCTTCTAATTTCACATAAACCTGTTCATGCAGTGATGTAGGAACATTCTTGCCTACATAATCTGCCCTTATCGGCAGCTCTCTGTGCCCTCTATCAATGAGGACAGCAAGCTGAATATTTGAAGGTCGCCCCATATCCATTAATGCATCCATAGCCGCACGGATAGTCCGCCCGCTAAATAATACATCGTCGACCAGAACAACATTTTTATCCGTTATATCAAACGATATATCGGTTCCTTTTAAAATCGGTTGCTTTAGCTTTGCACGGAGATCGTCCCTGTAGAGTGTTATATCAAGCAAACCAACAGGTAAAATTTTATTTTCTATTTCATGAATAATCCTTGCAAGCCTCATGGCAATAAATTCTCCTCTTGTTCGGATACCGACTATTACAACGGTCTCAACACCTTTATTTCGCTCTATGATTTCATGTGCCAGACGTTTTAGCGTTCTCTGAAAATCCTTACTGTCAATTATTGTCGATTTAATCTCCATATTCCCTCTGAAAATAAAAATACCTCAATCCGTATCAGCGGGTATGAGGTATGATTTGTATTAGTAGTATTTGCATTTTCTCCTTTCCTATCTCTCAGGATAAGTTTAAAGGTTAAATATTTCTACGACTTTGTGGGCACTGCAGGGATCGAACCAGCGACCTTACGCGTGTGAGGCGTACGCTCTGAACCAGCTGAGCTAAGTGCCCATATTTGCATTAAATTTACCCAATTTATATCCGAAAGTCAATTTGTCACAGGCAATCGCTTTGCATTACTTATTTTTCTTTCTTCCATTTCAAATATCTTCTCCAGACTCTAAACCATACCCGCGCAATTGAATCAACAGCATCGGTAAGTATTGCAACCGAATATTCATCAAATGAAATTTTACCAATATTCTTCCACTTAGCAGACACTACATTTTTTTCGTTGTATTCTTTTGGAATAAAAAGATAGGAAAGAAGATATGAATACTGGCAAACAGAATTCATAAATTCAAACACATTATCATTTCCGTTTCCATAGCCGGTTATGAAATCCCGCTTACCAAGCTCATCGTCAAGTTTTTGAAAATATGATAATTTATAATTTCCTCCCTCCTTTTCATCAAAGTGTGGAAATCCTTTTTTATCATATAAGAACCTTTCGTTTTCAATATCCAGTAGAAAGTATTTTTTAATTGCATCTTCCCAATCTTTTTCGATCAAATCATGAAGGTTAATTCCACTTGAGAATGCCCTGTTGTCACAATGCAGCGGCATATGAGCATCCGCTATATAATGGCTGAGCATAAACATTCTTAAAGCAAGATGATTGTCGGTAATCGATACCGGTGAACCTTTCTCCTCAGATTGCTGAATCTTTAAATTATCTACTATAGAATGAGATAATGCTTCACAGCGATTTGGTAAATTATCATTTTTATTTACAGAAAAACTCTTTTGAAATAAATCTGATTTTTTGCCGTATGTTTGCAAAAGAGAAGTTGAAGGCAACTTACGAAATTCTGACACTCCGTTTTGCCCGGGCGTAATTTTCAGAACATGGCTCTCTGCCATATCTTTAATTATTTGATCAGGATACCATGCCCCTTGTATGACATCGTCTTTGTGATCTTTAAAAAACCTTACCAGATTTTTTGCGATTGGCTTTTCTTCATCAGTCAATTTGATTTCTTCCAGGTATTTCACAGCCCTGAAAGCCAGCCATGCATGCGTATATTTTTTCATTTTCCCTCCTTTTCCCATTAACCGGTTTCGATTTAAATATAAGTTTAATAATTTTCTTATCAAAAATTAATTCTATAATTGGACCGTAAAATCCAACCAATTCAATAAAATTCTCTAAATTATTCTTGTTGTTAATTGTTTTTTTTTCAATATTATAACATAACAAATTAAAAGGTGTCTCATGAATAATAAATTAGCACTAGTGTTTTTTTTCCTGATTGGGTTTGCTATCGGGATTACACACATAATTTTAACAACCGGCGATTCTGTCAAATATCTTCAATCAATTGTAAATCTCGAGGATAAAGATGAATATGATATGCTTTTAAAATTAAGAACAAAAACCAATCCTGAAACACCGGAAGGAATGCGTATCTCTGAACGCATTAGAAAACTTGAAAAACGCGGACGCGGATATGTCAAAACCGATAAACCGGAAGAGTTCGCAAGAATTCTTTATGAAATGAAAGTTTCATACGGAGCGATGGAACATTCATATCCACCTAACTATAAGATTGCCGAGTTGAATAAAGCAATCCTTAATAAAAAATTTACATCCCCTCCACTGCCATGGATTGAAAGAGGACCCGGAAATGTTCCGGGACGTGCCAGAGGAATTGTAGTTGACCCAGGAGACTCAAGCTTGAATACATGGTTCATCGGAAGTGTCGGGGGCGGTATCTGGAAAACAACAAACGGGGGAACGAGATGGATCGAGATGGCGCCTAATCTTCCAAACCTTGCTGTTTCCGTAATTGTTCAGGCAGCATCAAATCCTAATATTATGTATGCAGGAACCGGTGAAAGCTTTTTCAACGTAGATGTTATAAATGGTGATGGCATACTTAAATCGACAGACAGAGGACTAACCTGGTTCCAATTAAATAGCACTGTTAATAATGATAATTTTAATAATATTGCACGCATGATAGTCGATCCTCAAAATCCAAACATTGTTCTTGCAGCAACTACATCCGGTCGTTACAAGATAACTAATGTTAACAGGTCAAGCATTTACAAATCAACTGATGGCGGGTCTAACTGGTACCGGGTTTATAACGAAACAGAAATTGCTTCTAATGGTCGCGTTAAAAAAGTTCTCCATATTCTCGATACCCCCGGAAATTTTAATATCCAGTACGCAGCCATCGAGAAAAAAGGGATAATTAAAAGCACTGACGCCGGTGAAACCTGGTTCATGTCATCAACCGGAATTAATGATCTCACCGGAAGGTATGAACTTGCAATTGCCCCATCAAACATAAACAAGATTTACGCGGCTGCTGAGGGTACTCCCAATTCAAACTTATACGTATCATCCGATGCGGGAGCTAACTGGATTCTCACAACAGTTAGCGGAACGAATACCAATTGGTTAGCATCTCAAGGGTGGTACGATAATACCATCGTTGTCCATCCGACAAACGAAAATAAAATTTACGTCGGCGGAGTGTATCTGTACACAATCACGATGATATCCGGAACTCAGAGAACGATTGCATCGATTTCAGCGGGAGCGGTTCATGTAGATCATCATAATCTTGTAACAATCCCGAAGTCAAACGGATCGTTTCGTATTTTGAATGCCAATGACGGCGGCGTCGGCCTATCCGCAGATTCATCTGTTAATTGGACAAAACCAACTACCGGAATGAATACGAGTCAATTTTATGGTGTTGATAAAAAACCTGGTGCCAGCGCTTACTTTGGCGGTATGCAGGATAATGGAACGTACCGTTCACCCGATAATTCAATCTCTTCATCCGCATGGACATATCAGATAGGAGGTGACGGATATGAAACCTCCTGGCACTTTGACGACCCGATGAAAATGATTGGCGGTTCTCAATTTAATGGACTTGTACGTTCAACCAATGGCGGGACGTCATTCTCATCGGCAACATCGGGGATGTCAGGTAATACAGGATCAGGAAATGCTCCCTTCATTACCAAAATTGCTAAGACCAACATGGAACCCGAATTATTGTTTGCTGTCGGTAAAGATGGCGTTTTTAAATCCACAAATTTTGGATCGAACTGGGTTCTTACCCCGATATCATCGTCGACATGGGGAAGCGTAAGCTCATTCCACGACGTAAAAATTTCACGAGCTAATCCGAATATTATATGGGCAGGAGCACGCATGGATGCCGCCGGAAAAATTCATCTCTCGACAAATAAGGGTTCGGCATTTTCTCCGGTTCCCGATTACACCGGTACGACGATGGGTGGAATATCCGGAATCTCTACTCACCCGCTTGAAGATTCAACAGCATATGTATTATTCGGATTTGCTCAAAAACCAAAAATACTGCGGACAACTAACCTGGGACAAACATGGAGTGATATCAGCGGATTTGCTTCAGGAACAACCAGCAATAATGGTTTCCCGGATGTAGCTGTTTATGATTTATTGGTATTCCCACATACACCAAACGTCATCTGGGCAGGTACTGAAATAGGCATTTTTGAATCGACGAACAATGGAACAAACTGGCACATAGCGAACAATGGTTTGCCTGCTGTCTCAATTTGGGCAATGACTCACGTAGAGGATGAAGTCGTGATCGCGTCTCACGGTCGTGGAATCTGGAGCGTTAATATTCCCGGTATGTCAGCCGGGCAAACATACAAACCACTTCTCAGTTCGATGGCTCAGGGTCCGGATGGAGCACTTTCTGTAACCGTAAATTTACGGTCACTATACGATTCAACATACGTATCCGTGAATGACACTCCATTTGTTATAATCGGTCCAAATAGTGTCGCCCTAAAAGATACGCTTGTAAAATATCCTGTCACACAACCCCGCACTGTAACAGTTTCAGTAAAATCATTTAAAGGTGGCATCGCATATCAATCGGTTGCGCGGAGTATAAGTGTAACTATGATTGCAGCTCCAAGGCTTTCATATTCAAATAATTTTAACAGTACTAGCTCGGATTTTTCAGGAACGGGATTTACCATTAAAAGTCAGACTGGATTTAATGATAATGCAATACACACTGCACACCCCTACACGAATAATCAGAATATTTCGTACTTATTGACCGTTCCGATAACCGTATCAGCAACGGCAGGATATCTCGCGTATGATGATGTGGCGTTGATTGAGC
>CAYTID010000048.1:15390-17177 GCA_964437735.1 uncultured Ignavibacteriaceae bacterium
GAAACGGGCGCCCCGTTTGGTGATCCCTCCTTTTATGATTATGTTGTAATTGAGGGAACACGTGACGGTATGACCTGGATTCCTTTGAAAAACGGTTATGACGCCACTTACGATCCCGTATGGCTTAGTGCATACACTTTAGGGACGCCCGGGAATACAAGCATGTTCAGGCACCATGAAATTAATTTGCTACAACATTTTTCAGCAGAAGAACAGATTTTTGTCAGGTTCAGAATGTACACTGACGGCTCGGTAACCGGTTGGGGCTGGGCTATTGATAATCTTGAGATACAGGAAAGATTGACAAGTGTCGGAACCGGCACTGAATTGCCGAAGCAATATGCACTCAGTCAAAATTTTCCTAATCCTTTTAATCCTGAAACAGAAATTAATTATGAGCTGCCGGAAAATAGTAAAATTATACTGAAAATTTATAATATCCGCGGACAGGAAGTTCGCACTCTTGTAAACGAATTCCAAAAAGCCGGTATTTACAGTTTAAGATGGGACGGGAAATCATCGGAGGGTTTACCTGTTTCAAGCGGTGTTTATTTGTACAGATTGGAATCTGAAAAATTTACTCTCACACATAAAATGGTGTTGATGAGATAAGGATTTTTATAACAAACCCTGACCATTTGGTTGGGGCTTGTTTGTTATAGCTTCATTTGCATAAAAAAGGAATAGACGGGGATTCATAGATAAAATTTAAAACATAAAAAATATACGAATTGATATGGGAAACAAAAAAGGGGAATTGATTCACTCGGCAATCATTCAAATCATTATAATCATTTCAATTTTTTCAATCTTTTCAATCTTTCTAATCTTCTCCTCCTGCCGCGACAAGCCCACCCAGCCGCCGGATGATGATACTCCAAAGCCTGGAAAACGTGATTATATTTGGTCCATAGATAGCATAAACTACGGTGGACTAATTACCCGAATAGAATTGCAATCGATTTGGGGAAGTTCAACAACTGATGTTTGGGGTGCAGCAGGTGATGCGATCGATGTACGCGATTGCCTATGGCACTATGATGGTGTGAAGTGGTCTCGTGCAACAGCAGGTACTCCGATTACTGAATTCACAGGCAACAAGACTGTCTACGCTGTGTGGGGGAGTGCAAGAAATGATGTCTGGGCTTTCGGGCGTAAAATTAACCAAGGAGTTCTCAGCGCGTTTATTATGCACTATGATGGAACTCGATGGGTAGACGCAACGCCAAGCCACATCGTTAATATATGAAGTATACTTTATAATGTACATGGGAGCAAAAGGGATAATATTTGGGTCGGGGGATATGAATATGCGTTGCATTATGATGGGGCTCAATGGAGTGCACACTTAGTTGCTGACAGTATGATAGTCGGTTCGATCACAAGTAAAGAATCCCATATCTTCTTTTCTACATACAGTCCTTGGGGTAAAAACACTAATGTAATTTACAGATTGACTCAGGCTACATTAATGGTAGAGGACTCGACCCACCGTGCTGTACGAAAGTTCGGACCCTGGTTATTATCTAGAGGCGATAGAATGATTTCATTTACAAACGGGGTGATAAGTACACAAATATTAAAAGATGGCAGACTGAATTCTTCGGGTTGGATCAGGGAATTCAGTACACCAACTTCTTTTGGTAACGCTTATGCTCGAAACGAGAATTGTATTTTTGCTACTGGTCAATGGAATTTACTTTATCACTTTAATGGAATTGATTGGGAACAACTATTGTAAATTCCCATTCAAATTTGACCCATATTTCCCACCAATTTTGACCCGT
>CAYTID010000049.1:0-3652 GCA_964437735.1 uncultured Ignavibacteriaceae bacterium
TTTGAGTTTTCCGTTAGCTGCTTTTATTACAGGATATCTTATTCAAATCCATAAATCTTATTTATGGTCTTTGATTTCTATACTTATTGGTATGTTGATTATTTTTAGTTTTGGAACTCTCTTTTTGAATTTTGTATTTTTTAACGATTTGTATAAATCCTTTATTGCAGGATTTTTAATTTTTTCCTGGTGGGATGGGATAAAAATTTTTGCAGTAGCATCGATCTATTATTCGCTGGTAAAAAAGGGTGTGAACGATCGAAAAATTTAAATTTTGTAAGAATGATTAAAATTGCTTATATTAATAAGCTAATTCACGAATTTTAGCGCAAAAATTGAAAAAAATTGTACTTGCAATAGATGGACCTGCAGCATCAGGTAAATCAACGACCGCCAAATTGACTGCGAAGGCTTTGAATTATATACATATCGACACCGGCGCAATGTATCGTACGCTGACATTGAAAGCCATAAACGATGGCATCGATTTAAATAGTGAAGATCAAGTATATAAATCAGTTAAAGATTGTAAGGTAACATTCAGTAAAGATAATAATGTTACCCGCGTTTTTTTAGATTGTGTTGACGTCACTGAAAAAATCAGAAACAGTAATGTAACCAATAATGTTAGTTTAGTAAGCAGTTATAAAAGTGTTCGTGAAAAAATGGTTGAAGAGCAACGCCGTTTGGCTAAAGATGGCGGTGTAGTTTTAGAAGGAAGAGATATAGGAACCGTTGTTGTACCGGATGCAGAGTTGAAAATATTTATGGTCGCGACTATTGAACAGAGAGTAAAACGGCGACAAAAAGAATTAGTTGAAAATGGAACGATGATCGAAGCGGATAAATTAGTATTCGAGATAATGGATCGAGATGAAAAAGATTCAAAACGTAAAGAAAGTCCTTTGAGAAAAGCCGATGATGCGATAATCTTGGATACTTCTGATTTAACTATTGATGAACAAGTCGATTTCATTGTGAACAAAGCTTTAAAATTAATTAATAAATGAGAGTTGATGTAGATAAATATGCCGGATTTTGTTGGGGCGTTGTAAGAACAATTGCCATGGCAGAAGAAGAGTTAAATAAAAGCAGCCAACTATACACATTAGGCGAAGTGATTCATAACCCGGAAGAAATTAAACGGCTGGAAGAAAAGGGATTAAAAGCAATTCAGCTCGAAGATTTTAAAAGTCTGGAAAATTCTACCGTCTTGATCCGAGCTCATGGTGAACCTCCTTCAACATATGAAATAGCTGAAAAAAATAAAATCAACTTGATCGATGCGACTTGCCCGGTTGTGATGAAAGTTCAGGAACGTATCAGAAATTATGACCAGCAAGGATATCAGGTAGTAATATTCGGAAAAAAAAGTCACGCTGAAGTAATTGGTTTGTTAGGACAAGTGAAAGGCTCATGTATAGTAATAAGTTCGCTTGTTGAAGTTAATAAGGTTGATGTGTCTCGAAAGACTGTTCTCTTTTCTCAAACGACAATGGACAAGTCGACGTTTTTAAGAATAAAAGAGGAATTGAGCAAAAAACTGAAAGATTTGATTGTAGACAGTATAGAAAACGAAGCAGTCCATTTTATTGCCAAACAAACAATTTGCGGACAGGTTTCAGGTAGAGAGAGTAAATTGCGTGAATTTGCTCAAAGTCACGATTTAATGATTTTCGTTGCAGGAAAAACCAGTTCAAACGGAAAAGTTCTATTCGGCATTTGTTCGGATGAAAACAAAAATTCTTACTTCATTGAAAACGAATCTGAAATAATGGATGATTGGTTTAAGGATGCGGAAACTGTGGGAGTTACAGGAGCAACATCTACTCCCTTTTGGCTGATGGAACGCGTAAAAAATTACATAGAAGAAAAAATTTTAATTTTGCATTAATAAATAAAAGTCATCAACAAATAACAAAAACAATAACTAAAAAAAATATTCTTGATGTAACAGATATATAGTTTTGATGGCGGCTATATTTCAAAGTACACCAAGCATTCGCCCGAACGGGCAATAAACCAGGAGGTTTAATGTTAGAAGATTTAAAAGTAACAAATAATGATGAAGCTATATTCGCAAACCCTGAAGATGAGACGAAGAAAAACATATCCGGCAAAGTGAAACAAAGCAAGGCTTTGACGATAAACGACATTCGTGATCAGGAATATTCCGACGACGAAAAAAAGGAATTGGAAAAATTGTATGATCGGTCAATAGGAACCTTTACCGAAAAAACCTTGGTTAAGGGTCGAGTTGTGACTATTGGCGAAGATGAAGTATCAATAGATATCAATGGAAAATCCGAAGGAATTGTTCCGATAGCGGAATTTTCAAATATTGATGAACTCAAAATCGGTGATGAGGTCGAAGTATTTCTCGAAAGTAAAGAAGATAATGATGGACTGCCGGTGTTGTCTGCGAAACGCGCTGATTTTATACGTGTTTGGGAAAAAGTTACAAAAGTTCACGATACAAACGAAGTTATCCAAGGAAAGATTCTTCGCCGAATAAAAGGTGGACTCGTTGTCGATGTGTGGGGGATTGAAGCATTTCTACCGGGCTCACAGATCGATATAAAACCTATCAGAGATTTTGATCAATTCATCAATCAGACAATGGATTTCCGAATTGTAAAAATTAATCACGCAGCAGAAAATATTGTCGTAAGTCATAAAGTTCTTGTCGAAGAGGAAATGGCTGATCAAAGGTCTGCAATTTTAAGCAGTATCGAGAAGGGACAAATCCTCGAGGGTACGGTAAAGGCGATTGCTGATTTCGGTGTGTTCATCGATCTTGGCGGCGTAGATGGTTTAATACATATTACAGATATTTCTTGGGGGAGAATTAATCACCCATCAGAAGTTGTAAAGCTCGACCAGGTTATAAATGTCGTGGTTCTTGATTACGATGAAAATAAAAAACGGATTTCGCTAGGCTTGAAACAGTTATCCCCGCATCCATGGGAAAATATAGAAGAAAAATATCCGGTGAATATGAAGGTTTCAGGTAAGGTAGTTTCACTAACCGATTATGGAGCGTTTGTTGAAATCGAAAAAGGTATCGAAGGATTAATTCATATTTCTGAGATGAGCTGGACACAGCACATCAAGCATCCCTCACAGGTTGTTTCGATGGGACAAATGGTTGATGCCATCATTTTAAGTCTGGATAAAGAAAACAAGAAAATTTCGTTAGGAATAAAACAACTCGAACCGGACCCTTGGCATAATCTTCTTCAGAATTATCCGATAAATTCTAAACATAAAGGAACAGTCAGAAATTTGACTAATTTCGGTGTGTTTGTTGAGTTAGAACAGGGTGTTGACGGATTGATACATATCTCGGATTTATCCTGGACAAAGAAAATTCGTCATCCCGGGGAAGTCGTAAAAAAGAACCAGGATATAGAAGTTATTATTCTTGGAGTTGATGTTGAACAGAGAAGAATCTCTCTTGGTCATAAACAACTGCACGATAATCCTTGGGATAATTTTGAAAATTTGTACACAGTCGGTTTGGATACTGAAGGCAAATTGACGCGAATAATTGAAAAAGGAATAATTGTTGAACTGCCTCCGGGCGTTGAGGGTTTCGTACCCGCTTCCCAGTTATCAACTTCTCCGATAAAAAATATCGCTGATGCATTCC
>CAYTID010000049.1:3671-16906 GCA_964437735.1 uncultured Ignavibacteriaceae bacterium
TCGAATTCGATAAAGAAAGTAAGAAAATTGTTTTATCCGCAATAGAATATCTGAGGAACAAGGAACAATTGCATATCGATGATTATGTAACGAAGCACAATTTATCCCCGATGACAATTGGTGATTACTTACCGGCACCTCGTCCTTCCGAAATAGCTTCTTTTGAAGAATTAGGACAAGTTCCGAAAAATGATGAAATAAAGTAGATTTATCAGCAGTAGAAAATTTAAGAGTTGACTCTTACGGGTCAACTCTTTTTATTATATATACATGAAGCGAGTAGCAATAAATACATTAGGTTGTAAATTGAATTTTGCTGAATCCTCGACGGTCGGGAGACAATTTATCAGTCAAGGATTTGTCGTGGTTCAGTTTAATGAAGTTGCAGATGTTTACCTTATCAACACCTGTAGTTTATCTCACCGCGCCGAAAGAGAATGCCGGCAAATTATCAGAAGTGCTATAAAACGTGCCCCCGATGCTTATATAATTGTTTTTGGCTGTTATTCGCAACTCCAGCCTGAACAAATTGCATCGATTTCCGGAGTTGATCTGGTTTTAGGGACAAAGGAAAAATTCGATGTTTTCAAATACGCCGATAATTTTCAGAAAAAAAATTATCCCCGTATTTTTACCTCAGATGTTTTAGAAACAAACGATTTTGGCATTGCATATTCGGGAGATGTTGATACGAGAACCCGTGCATTTCTGAAAGTGCAAGATGGGTGCGATTATAAATGTTCCTATTGTACAATACCTCTTGCCAGAGGAGCAAGCCGAAGTCAAACGGTTGAGGATTCGGTTTTACAGATGAGGTTGTTAGCTGAAAAAGGATTCAAAGAAGTAATCATTTCAGGTATTAATGTTGGTGATTATGGGAAGTCTACAGATGAAAATTTATATTCACTGTTAAATGGATTTTCTAAAGTCGACGGCATCGAGAGGATCAGGATCAGCTCGATTGAACCGAATTTATTAGATGAGAAATTGTTGGATTTTATTTTAACGTCAGAAAAATTCTGTAACCATTTTCATATACCATTGCAAAGCGGTTCGGATGAAATTTTAAAATTAATGCGAAGGAGATATACCAGAGAGAATTATCAAAACGTCGTAGCAAATATTTTTTCCCGGAATAACGAAGCGGGTATAGGAGCCGATGTAATCGTGGGATTTCCCGGAGAAACAGATAAACATTTTGATGAATCTTATGATTTTATACGCGACCTTCCGCTTTCTTATCTCCATGTATTTACTTACTCGGAAAGACCTAATACACCTGCATCAACGTTCACAAATCCGGTTGAACCCCGTATCCGCTTTCTTCGTAATGAAAAACTTCGTATTTTAAGTCAAAAGAAAAAATATCATTTTAATTCTCGTTTTGAAAATAAAATTGTTAAAATATTGTTCGAAGGAAAAATTAAAGACGATACAGTAACAGGTTTGACAGGAAATTACATCCGGGTCAAATCTAAAGCCGGAGAAAACGTTGTCAATGAAATACTGAACACAAAAATCACAAGAGTTCTCGAAGACGAATGTGAAGGTAAAATTTTAAATAATAAATCCGATAAAATAAAATGAAAAAAATAATAATTATCACCATCTTTTTGTTTTATAGTTCAACGTTATATTCCCAAATGAGCAAGCCTGAATTGTCTTACTTTGGAATGTATAAGGATATCGCTATTGAGAATGAAATCCCCGTAATAAACATCCAGGATAATTTATTGCACAGGCAGGGGAATAAAAAATCTGTTGGACTTGCTGTAATATTATCATTGTTACTACCGGGGATGGGAGAGTTGTACGCGGGCGACTATAGGTCAGGTAAATATTTTACTGCTCTTGAAGGGACCCTTTGGCTAACGTATGCTTCCATAGATCTTTACGGTATATGGACACGCGATGATGCTAGGAAATACGCTTCAAAAAAAGGAGGTATTGTGTTGGCAGGGCAGGGTGATAAATTTTTTACAGACATCGGAAATTATATCGACGTTAATAATTATAACGACCGAAAACTACAGGAACGTCAGATTGATAATTTGTATGATCCTAATTCAATTTACTTTTGGAAATGGACAAGTGACTCGGACCGATCCACATATCGCAATTTGCGCATCAAGAGTGACCAGGCTTTCAACAGTTTGCAATTTGTTTTAGGCGCTGTATTAATAAATCACGTAGTCAGTGCGGTGAATGCAGCCCGGTTGACTAATAAATTTAACAAAGAGGGAATCGCACATCAGGATTTAAATGTAGTGACTCAACTAACCGGCACATTCGATAAACCGCATTTTATATTTAAAATTACGAAAACTTTTTAAATATTGACCGTGAGGAATATTAAATTAATTTTGGAATACGATGGGGCTGAATTCGCAGGATGGCAGCGGCAAACCGGAGAGAAAACAATACAAGGTGAACTTGAAAAAGCTTTGTCTATATTATTACAGGAAGACATCAGCGTAACTGGAGCCGGGCGAACTGACAGCGGCGTTCATGCCAGCAGTCAGGTGGCTAATTTCAGGTGTGATTCGATTATGGAAATCAGTAAAATGAAAAAAGGTATTCAGGCATTAATTTCTGATACAATTTCGGTTCTTGATGCTGATGAGGTTTCTCCTGATTTCCATTCGCGGTATGATGCAAAAACACGTTTGTATTCGTATTATATAAATACAAATTATTCTGCTATTAGGCGGAATTATTCATGGTATGTTAAGTATAAACTGGATTTCGAAATATTGAATACGTGTGCTGCAAAAATTTTAGGGACTCACGATTTCAGTGGATTTTGTAAATTGAATTCAAATGTTAAACACCATTTATGTAATGTTATAAAATCTCAATGGTCCGTTAATCAACAATTAATCAGATATGATATCGAAGCAAATAGATTTCTTCACGGAATGGTTCGCTCCCTTGTTGGTTCGATGATAGATGTTAGCAGGGGTTATTATAGCATAGGGGATTTTGAGGTAGTCTTAAATGAACAAAATCGGGATTTTGCAGGTCAGTCAGCCCCGCCTCAAGGATTGTTTTTAGAACAAGTAAAATATTAAATAATCGGAGCTAAGATGAAAAAATATTTTGTCAATTTTATTTTTATTATTTGGTTTGCATCGTTCAGTTATCTGTGCGGATGCATTAGTATCAATATATTTTCCGATCAGGAAGATGTAAAACTTGGCAAGCAATTGGATGAGGATATAAAAAGCAAACCTGCAGAATATCCTCTTTTATTGGAGCGTCCGGATGTTAAGAAATATGTCGAGCAAATCGGATATAAAATTTTAAATTCATCGCACATAAAAAAACGGGGGATATATACATATAATTTCGAAATTATAAATGATGATAGTCTCATAAATGCTTTTGCTACTCCGGGTGGATACATTTATGTCTATACGGGATTACTTAAATTTCTTGATAATGAAGCTGCGTTAGCCGGAGTAATCGGTCACGAAATAGCACACGCCGAACGCAGACATGCAACCCAACGATTGACAAAATATTATGGCGCAAGTATCTTGATTTCAATCATACTTGGTGATAATCCATCCCAGCTCGCCGAAATATCAGCCAATCTTTTTACAGGTGTAGCATTCCTCGCTAATAGTCGTTCTGATGAAACCGAATCGGATGATTACTCTTTTAAATATTTGAGGGATACTGAATATTATCCGGGAGCGATAAGATATTTTTTCGAGAAAATTCAACAGGAAAAGGGAGTTCGGGGAGGGAGTTTCGAGCGTTTACTTTCGACTCATCCGTTGCCGCAAGATCGAATCGAAAATATTGATAAATTGATGAAAACGATAGGAAATCCCGAACCGAATGAAGGGAATTTATTTGCTGCAAGATATGCTGATTTTAAATTAAAATTGCCTTAGCCAAACAATAATTTGATAATTACATGTGTAACTTGTAAATTGGCTAATAATTATTGTATCACAAGGCGAAGGATTTGATTGATATATTTTTTACTAGTTGTAATTTTCATAATTATATCAGGAATTATTGCTGCATCTGAAACTGCTCTGCTCGTAGCGCCAAAAAGTATAATTCGTGATAAGGCTGAACAAAAAAGCTTTAGAGCAAAAATTGTTCAGGCTTTCCAGAAAGATCCTGAACGTATTATAGCCACTGCAAATGTCGGATTTATTGTTAGTCTTAGTATATCTGCATTCTTAAGCGGTTTATTTGCTTTGGAAGTAATCTCTCCCATATTTAGAGAATCCCAAATACAATTTATCAGCAATAATCGAAATCTCATTTCGGTCATAATAGTCGTCCCTGTCTTATCGTTTGTAGCAATTGTATTGGGTGAGTTAGTGCCAAAATCATTGGCTTTGAAAATGCCGGTTCCGTTTGCATTGGCGGCGGCAGTTCCGTTTCATTGGTTGTCTTATATATTAAATCCAATAATAATATTGCTTCGTGGTTTAAGTAATATTTTCCTAAAACCTTTCAAAGATCAAACCAGTTTCAGCGAAGCAAGAGTTTCGGAAGATGAATTCAAGATACTATTGGAAGAGGGACGAAAATCCGGGACAATCGACAAAACTGAGCAGGAGTTAATTACAAGTATTTTTGAATTCACCGACACTACTGCAAAAGAAGTGATGATACCGCGAACGGATGTAATTGCAATTAGTATTGATACACCCAGAGAGACTTTGATTAATATCGTAATGGAAGAAGGCTATTCGAGATTGCCTGTTTTTTCGGGAAACATCGACAATATTATTGGTATCATTTATACAAAAGATTTAATAAGCTTGCTTGAACATCGTGATATAATTATTTTGCAAGATATTATTCGGCATGCGTATTTTATTCCCGAAGGCATTAAAATTAGTACTTTAATGAGGGATATGCAGAAACAGAAAATTCACATGGCAATAGTAGTCGATGAATTCGGCGGCACCGAGGGGATCATTACTATGGAAGATATATTGGAAGAAATAGTGGGAGAGATACACGATGAGTACGATGAAGAAATCAAAGAAATTGAAACGTCAACCGACGGATTAGTGATAGTTAATGCCAGGATAAATATTACAGAATTTAATGAAAAATTCCATTCTGAGATTCCCGAAGAAAGCGATTATGATACGATAGGCGGATTTTTGAATAAAATAACAGGTCATATTCCCGAATTAAACGAAATTATTAACTACAAGGGATTGCAATTTTTTATACTTAAAAAGGGACAAAGACGGATAAGACAAGTAACTGTAAGGGGTAAGTTCAATCCCGAGGAATAATTATCTTTTTAATAAAATATTTTTTATTTCAGCCAATTCACTTCTTGTAATAATTCTGAATAAAAACAAACCAGATAAATAAATAATAATGCTTCCGGCTGCTGCTGCAATCGGGGAAACATACAATTTGGTTTGAATAGATAGTAAAGTTAAGAGCAACAAAATAATAAACGGTAATAGTTTAAATTGTTCTCGGGAAATCTCAAATTTTCGCCATACTTTTAATGTAAAGAAAGTGACCGCGATGATTTCTGTTAAAACAGCCGCCACAGCAGCTCCGTTATGGTAAAAAGCCGAAATTAGTATTATGTTAAATAATAAATTTATTAAAACATTTATTCCGATAATTTTTAAAACATAGTTTTGTTCGTCGACTGCGCCCAATATAGTTCCGGAAAAATTTGTCAGGAAAATTGCCGGCAGAAGCCAGCCCAATATCGAAAGCGTGGGAGCTGCAGTAGCATACTCTGAAGCGAATAATGAGCCGACAATATTTGTTGAGAAGAAAGTAATTAATAAACTCATGGGGACAGTCGCAATTATAAAATATTTGATAATTTTACTAACGACCATTGAAACCTGTTTTTTGTTTTGTAGAAAGTTCTGTGCGGTGTATGGGAAGATTGCTGAGCTGATGGTCATTGAAAATATTGTTAAGGGGAAAATTATATTATAGACCGACCTGTATAATCCTGCATATTCATCACCAGTAATTTTTGAAATGAGAACAGTTCCTATATTAAAATATATAGCCGAAAGAATTGCAATCAGAGCAAACGGAGCGCTCTGATGGAGGATTTTGCGGCAGAATGTTGTATCAAAATGAAAATCCGGTTTTATAATATTCCATATTACTTTGAAGATAAATCCTACGCCGAAAAAATTTATAGTAAAGAGTAATATCAGGAGCGTAAGTAATTCAAGACTGGCAAATACAACATAGATAACCAAACTAAATTCGATTATTCTTAAAATCGAAAAAGAAATTACCTCAAGTCCAACCTTATTAATCGCTTTAAAGGTTGATCCGTAAGTATTTGAAAAAGTTCTTAGAATAGTAATCAGTCCGGAAAATACGACTATTTTAAATTCCTCAGTGTGAAAAGATTCCAAAATACCGGCAAGGAGAATTATTGTTATCGTAAGTATTAAAGCAAAGATTGCTTTCAATCGGAGTGTACTTCCAAGATATTTTTTTGATATGTCCAATGGATTTTTTACCATCTCCTTCATCAGAAGAATATCTAATCCGAAGTCGCAAAAAGGTATAAAAATCGCAGAAAGTGCAAAGGCATAACTGTAAACACCAAAAAGAGATGTTCCCAGATAATTTGCCAATAAAATTGAAGTGATAAAGCCGGTGATTTTTGTAAGTACTTGCAGAAGAATCAGTAGAAAGGAATTTTTAACTAACATTGCCGGTGAAATAATTGTTTGCTCAATCCGGATTTCGGAAAAAACCTCTCCTTCCGATTTCTTCGGTATGTTGGTGTGGTTGCTAAGAGTCATATAAATTGTTTCGACAAGATTATACAAAAAATAAAACGGTTTGTCAACATTGAAATATTTCCCATGAGTGCGTATATTAAGTGGAACGAAAATGAAAATTTGTATTAATGCAACTATTGTAGACAGAAGGTCGACCGGTCTCGGTATCTATACCATTAGTGTATTACGTGAGTTAGTAAAACTTGGAGCTGAAATTTCCGTTTTTACTTCTTCTCCTGAAATGTTTGAAGGGATTGAGGCAAAATTTTATAGGGTAAATGCAGCTACTCAGGCAGCCAATGGTTTTAAAGGCCATCTCAAGAGGGTGGCATGGTCACAATCGATTCTACCACTGAAAATTATTAGGAATTACGACTTGTTATTTGTACCGACACCCTTGGAGGCAACATATTTTTGTCCGATTCCTCAGGTAATTGTCGTACACGATCTATTACCATTCTTATATCCTGATTATTATCCGAGGCAACAATTTTATTTCAGGAAAATTTTACCGAAAATACTGAAAAAGTCTTCTTTGGTTATTACCGTTTCAGAAAATACCAGAAATGACGTATTGAAATACTACGCACTTGAATCTGCTAAGGTTGTAACTATTCTTAATTGCTTTAATGATCTCAATCTTTCCCCTTCAGAAAACAATCGGTCTGATCCGGAAGCGATTAATAATTTTGGAAAATACTTTTTATATGTCGGGAATTTGTTTCCGCATAAAAATTTATATCGTCTCATAGAGAGTTTAAGCAAACTCAATCGTAAAGATATAAAATTACTAATTGTCGGACATAAAGATGAACGATTTTATCCGGATTTGTTTAAAAAAGGGGTAGAATTAGGATTATCTGATAATTTGATATTTTTAGATTATATAAAGTCGCATGAACTACGAAATCTTTATAAAAATTCAATGGCTTTTATTTATCCTTCATTGTATGAGGGATTTGGTATGCCGCCTCTTGAAGCAATGGCAAATGGAACACCGGTAATTGTTTCAAATACATCATCTTTACCGGAAGTAGTGGGTAATGCGGGCGAATATATTGATCCCGAAAATACTAAATCAATCAGTGAAGCAATGGCTCGGATGATAGATGATGAATCGCGAAGAGCCGAATTAATAAAACTCGGTTACGAGCGGATCAAGGAATTTTCCTGGGAAAAAACTACCCGGAAATTGATGGATAATATTGCCGTGATTATGAATAATTAGTATATTAAAAAAACATGAATCAAAGAGCCATTATACTCTTCACGCAACAAACCCAATATTCGCGGGGTAAACAAGGTGAGCCGTTTGCCACGATTTCATGGGAAGATATTGATTTTTTGTTTTCAACAATGCTTCACGATACTTTAAATCAGCTGTCAGAAATTTCCCACACAAATATATTAATTTCTGTCGATCAACTCGATCACTATGAGGAATTAACTAAAACATCAAAACCTAAAATGACGATCCTTGACCATGTGCTACTCAACATAGGTCAAAGAGTCGTGAAGAGTATCAATCATGCTTATACAAATGGTTACACCAAACTGTTACTGATATTTTCCGCTTACCCTCTTTTTACAAATGAATTTATTTCTAATATATTTGAGCAATTAAATTATGATGACGAATGTACGGTATGCGGCATGACTCCGAGTGGAAAATTAGGATTAATCGGAATGAGGAATAATTATGCAAGATGGTTCAGTAAATCGACAGAATCTATTAATTTGAATGAATTATTGCTGAATATTTGCAACGAAGATATTTTAATGTTTTTAACTCAGCCTGTGTTAAATATTGAATCGGGTTATCATCTTGAGACTCTGCGTCAGGAAATCTTACAAAAAATATTTCAGGAAGAATCAAATTATTCCAGGCATACTCACGAAGCATTTAAATTTATTGAGAAGAAATATTCAAAAAGGAAAACCAAAGATGACGAAGCTTGGAATATTCGGCGGCACCTTTAATCCGCCTCATATCGGACATCTCATAACTGTAGAGGTCGTGAGGGAACAACTTCAGTTGGACAAGGTTATGTTTATTCCATCTCATATTCCTCCTCATAAATCGACCGGTCAAATTATTTCACCGGAGTTGAGGCTGGAAATGGTAAATATTGCAATTAAAAGTAATCCGAGTTTTATTTCATCAGACATTGAGATTAAGAGAAAAGGGAAATCTTATACTGTTGATACCATCGGCACAATCCTGCAAATGTACAATCCTTCAGAATTATTTCTGATAATCGGATTGGATAATTTGATGGAATTTTCCCAATGGAAATCACCCCACGAAATTGTGTCAAGAGCTGAGTTGATTGTTATGAACAGACCCGGTTATGATTTAAATATCAAGAATGAATTTTTACGCTATTCACGGATGGTTAGGGTTCCGAATATTGATATCTCATCGAGTGAAATAAGAAAACGTATAAAAATGGGGAAAACAATAAAATATTTAGTTCCGGCTGATATCGAAAAATTTATAAATAAGAACGGACTGTACAAAAATTAAGGGTGAATTGTATATGAAAAGGGGAAAAGGTGAATGGATTTTAGTTGTGGAAGATGATATGGAAGTAGCCTCTCTTGTTCAAGCTGTGCTGATGAGTTTTAATTATAACACCGTGCATATTAAAAACGGGGAGGATGCTTTGGAAATATATAAGATTCATGAACCGAAGTTCGATTTGGTGTTCAGCGATCTTGGCTTGCCTAACATGAGCGGCGTTGAATTGTTTGAAAAACTTTTGGAATTAAATCCATTTATAAAATTTATCGGATCGAGCGGCTTTGGGCATAAAGATGTTGAAAATGATTTATTAAGCAAAGGCGTAAAGTATTTTCTCGGTAAACCATACTCTCCGGAAAAATTACTTGAGGTTTTACGGAATGTTATTGAAAAATAAAAATCAAAACAAATTTAAGGAACATAAATGAAAAGTTTTACTGAATATTTATGGATGAATACAAAGAAACATCGGGAGTATGTTAATATTACAAAAGAGGTTGAGGAGATATTGCACACCTCAGGGATAAAGGAAGGGATCGTGTTAGTTTCTGCAATGCATATTACTGCAGGTGTTTACATCAATGATGCTGAATCAGGCTTGCTGCAGGATATTGATGAATGGCTTGAGAAACTTGCACCGTTCAATATTAATTACCGCCATCATCATACGGGTGAAACAAATGGCGATGCTCATTTGAAAAGTTTATTGATTCACCATGAAGTAATTGTTCCTGTTACAAATGGTCGATTGGATTTTGGGCCCTGGCAACAGATTTATTATGCTGAATTTGACGGACAACGAAGGAAAAGAATTATAGTTAAAGTTATGGGTGAGTGATTATTGCAATCTTTTTACCAATGGATTATATTATGTTATAAGAAAAGGAGAAAATTGTGAAAAAATATTTTTTGATATTATTTGTGTGTATGAGTACGAATTTGTACGGGCAAAATTTATTTCCCACCAATAATTTAAGATTGGACGTCGATTATTCCCGCTATTATGGTGCCGACACACTTACATATCTTGAAGTCTATTATAGTTTTCGGACGAATCACATTACTTATCAGTTGGTTTCTGGAAAATATGTGGGTGGAATAAATATCTTTATGCACCTGATGGCAGGTGATTCTATTTTACAGGCTCAAGAATGGACCGCTCCAAGTGTTATAATTGACACAACCGAATTTGCGCTTGGTAAAACGTTGGTTGGGCTCAGGTCTTTTTTTCTGAAACCCGGAGAATATTCGCTGAAAATAAAAGCGATAGATTTTAATGCTCAACACAGAATTGACAGTATGCTTTTTCCATTAAAAATTTCAAGTATTCCAAATGATATTGATGCTCTGAGCGATATTGAACTTTGTACTTCAATCAAACAAATTGACAATGATGAAGGAAATGTATTTTATAAAAACACTCTTGAAGTAATCCCTAATGTAAATTTAGTATACGGAGCCGGACTCCCCATATTATCTTACTATATCGAAGCTTATAACTTGATAGGGGCTGACAGATCCGATAATTATAAAATTATAACAACTGTTGTAGATGCAGGAGGGAAAGAAATAATATCAAGAGAAAAACAAAAAAGCCGGATTAATCCGACAAGTGTTGAGGTTGGTACAATAAATACAATGTCACTGAAAGGTGGCACTTATATATTAAAAATTTCATTAGTAGATGACCTGACAAAAAAAAGCACAGTTTCGTCAAAAAAATTCTTTGTATATAAACCGGATGATTTACACGCAATCGGAGAAATATCCGAGGGCGGTTTTATGAGTACTCCGTTTGCCGTGATGAACGAGGATGATATTCAGAATGAGTATGAAGCCATTAGATACATAGCAAGTGATGATGAAAAGAAACAATATGATAAGCTTTCTGATTTAGAAGCACGGCGGAAGTATTTGTTCGATTTTTGGTTGAAAAGAGATATCGATCGCACAACAGAAAAAAATGAGTTTCGTAATTTATTTATGGAGCGATATGATTATTCAAACACCACTTATTCGACTTCTTTTACACGTGGCTGGAAATCCGATAGAGGCAGAGTTCATATACTATATGGAAAAGCGGACGACATCGAACGCTTTCCTAACTCGCTCGATATGGAACCTTATGAGATTTGGTATTATAATACTTTGCAGGGAGGAGTTATTTTTGTATTCGGCGACAGATCCGGATACGGCGATTTCAGATTACTTCACTCAACACATCGGGACGAATTACAGGATGACAATTGGATGAATAGAATAAAAAGGACGAGGTAAATTCTCAAATCAATATTTCACGGATCGCTCACTTGTTGAAGATATATGAAGAAATATATAGAGTACTTTTTATTTAAAATATTCGAATCAGTTGTCCGCTCGATGCCGCTAAAGTCGGCGCAAAGGTTAGGGGGGAATATAGGGGTAATTGCATACTACGTTTTAAGCAAGAGGAGAAAAATTACTATCGACAATCTATTAACAGCATTTCCTGAAAAAAAAAGAACTGACATAGAAATAATAGCAAAAAAGGTTTTCATAAATCTGGGAATATCTTTTACCGAACTCCTCTGGTTTCCTAATTTTAATGTAAAAAACCTATCCGAATTGATTAATTACAAAAATCTTGAAAAAATGATCGACAGGCATAAGGAAGGAAAGGGAGTAATAATGTTGTCGGGGCATTTTGGTAATTGGGAATTAATTGCTCTGGCTACCGGATTTTTGAGTAAAATTCCTTTTACCATAATAGTAAAAACACAAACAAATATACATGTAGATAATATTATAAATCGCAATCGGACTATTTTCGGAAATAAGGTTGTTCCGATGGAGATTTCAGTGAGAGAAATTTTATCCACTTTACAAACGGGAGGCATTGTTGCTATGGTGGCAGATCAGAGCGCCACAAAAGAGAGTGTGTTTGTCGATTTTTTCGGTCGAAAAGTAGCAACCTTTCAAGGACCGGCGGCTTTTGCTATCCGGACAGGCGCCCCGCTGCAAATGGGTATTATTACTAGAAATTCAGATGGTAATTACGATGTTGTGATAGAAGAAATTGATACTTCCGACTTAAAAGAATACAATCAGGAAAATATCTATGAACTTACCCGCCGTCATACGAATGTTCTTGAAAAATATATCAGACTATATCCGGACCATTGGATGTGGACACACAGAAGATGGAAGAACATAATTTGATATATGTCGATATCAGATAAAATTAAAATATTGGTTGTACAAACCGCTTTCATAGGGGATGTGGTTTTAGTATTACCGATGGTGCAGCTAATAAAGAAAAATTTTCCCGGATCGTCTATCGATTTTTTAACAATTCCGAGATCAGCGAATATTTTGTCAAACCATACGGATATTAATGAAATATTATTGTATGACAAATATGGGGTCGATAAAGGATTATCAAAATTTTTAAAATTGTCGGAAAAGCTTCATGATAAAAAATATGATATGGCAATAATTCCACACCGCTCGATAAGAAGCGCTTTTTTGGTCTGGAAGTCAGGAATAAAACGAAGAATTGGCTTTGATACTAGTGCTGGGAGAATGTTGTTTACTGATATCGTAAAATACGATAAAACAATACACGAAATTGAGAGAAATAAACTTTTATTAAATCCTATTGGGATAATTAGTGAGTCGAAAGAATTTCCTAATTTATACACAGCTAAAGAAGATATTAAAAGTGTGGATGACTTGTTTACCGGGAACAATTATGAAGCTGGTAATATATTGATTGGCGTTGCTCCAGGATCGGTATGGAACACCAAAAGATGGACAAAAGAAGGTTATTATCAGTTAGTTGTTAAACTAATAAAAGAAAATTATTTCGTTTGCCTTATAGGGGGGGAAACGGATAAAAAATTATGTGATGATATTGAAGAATATGTGAACTCGTCAAAAATTTTCAATACAGCCGGTAAATTAAG
>CAYTID010000050.1:0-16141 GCA_964437735.1 uncultured Ignavibacteriaceae bacterium
TTATAACGAAATGTTTTATTCTTTGCAACCTCATTTATTTTTGTTCTTCTGAGATTGTCTCTTTAAACAGATTCAATAATTATATTTTTTATGAGACAATCTTAGAATTAATATCCTGAAGATACATTTCTATATACGTCAATTTCATCAAACCTTGACATTGTTAGTTTTTTTTGGTAATATTTAACGTAAAATTCAAAAATCTATTCGGAGAATATTTGGCAAAGCAGAAAGTAACTACCTTATTGTATGAAAACGGGAATATTAATCTGTTTTCATCTGATGAGGAAGGTTGTTTTATACAGGAATTTAAATCACATCAAAAAACGGGTAAGAAGGGAAAAACTATCGATTCCGCAATTCTCAGGAACGAAATATCTACATACCTCACCGAGTATTTGGAAAATTTTCATATCCCGACTTTTTTTGAAAAACGAATTGATAATTACAAAATTTTAGTCAAACAATTTGAATATATACCGGTGTTTGTCCAGGTTTATAATTACGCAACTCAAAGTCTCTCTAAAAGGCTTGATTTAAAGGAAGGAAATCCGCTGAAATGCCCGATTTTTGAAGTTTACTATAAAAATAATGACCACAGCAAAACTCAAATTAACGAAACCCACAATTTAGCCATCGGATTATTATCAACTGAGGAGTTTAAACAAATCCAGCGATTGGCATCAAAAGTCAATGCAGTTCTCCGGGCTTTATGTGACCGTCGGAATTTGATCGTTGCTGATATGGAATTGGAATTCGGGCGTCAAAATCAGAAAATAATATTGATTAACGAAATTTCACCGTTGACATGCCGATTTTGGAATATTGATGAAAACGGGAAAATACATAAAGATCATTTTTCTGCAACAGGTGAGAATTCTAAAGATAGAATGGTTGAGTTACGAAACAAACTACAACATAAATTAAATTAACAGGAGATTTTTTTTGATTACAAGATATGGTTTAGATGTAGTAGTAGTAGTAGTAGTTATGACTATAGCTATAATCGTCCTGTCCGGTTTGTTTATAAAAATATCATATGTAAAGTATCCGTTGATATTGCTCAGCGGATTTTTTCTGTTATTCACATTATATTTTTTTAGGGATCCGGAAAGGATTACTCCTAAAAATGAAAATTTTGTAATAGCGCCCGCAGATGGTAGAATAATATTTATTAAGGAAATACAGGAAGATATTTATTTTAAAGAACCGGCAGTTCAGGTTAGTATTTTTATGTCGCCTCTGAATGTACATGTAAACAGATATCCGGTTACCGGAGTAATAGAATATTTCAAACATATTCCGGGGAAATTTTTAGTTGCATTCGAGGACAAAGCATCGGATGTCAATGAACGAACGCTTATAGGAATTAAAAAAGGGAATGATAAAATTTTAATGAAACAAATAGCCGGGTTTGTTGCACGGCGGATTGTTGCTGATTTGTCTGTTGGGATGAATACTAAATCCGGTGAACGATTCGGTATGATAAAATTCGGCTCAAGAGTCGATGTGATTATGCCAAAAAAATTCTCCATTAATGTAAAAATAGACGACGTAGTTAAGGCAGGTGAAACAGTACTAGCCGAAATAAATAATCAATAATGCCTTAAGGATTTAAGGAATGAAAATTACACGCGCAGTTGTACCAAGCCTTTTCACCGTTTTAAACATGTTTTGTGGCTTTTTTTCTATTATTCATTCAAGCAGGGGAGATTTTGAAGTGGCTTGCTGGCTTATAATACTGGGAGGAGTTTTCGACAGTCTGGATGGAGTTATGGCACGAATTACAAAAACATCGTCACGGTTTGGCGTTGAATTCGATTCTCTTTCCGATTTAATAACATTCGGAGTTGCACCATCTTTTATCGCATACAAAATGTACCTGTATAACTTTGAAGGTTTAGGAGTTTTAATCAGTTCGCTGCCTCTTATCTTAGGTGGAATCAGGCTCGCCCGCTTTAATGTACAACTGGTTGGTTTTGATAAAGATTATTTTAGCGGACTTCCTATTCCCGCACAGGCATTAACATTAATTTCGTTTGTTCTTATAAATTATTCAGAAGCATCCGGCTTAAGCGGATGGCACGCGGATATTTTCATTCCTATGCTCGTAGTCGTATCATTACTCATGGTAAGTACATTCAAGTACGATACTCTGCCCAAATTTACAAAGAAAAATATTCAAGCACATCCTATAAAATTTTCAGCGTTTGGATTAGCAATCGTATCACTGATTGTTACATCCGGTAAATCGTTATTTATATTATTTGTCCTTTATTTATTATCAGGGATATTCAGATGGGTTATAAGTTCAATTAAAAATTTACGAGACGCTAAACTCAAGATTGAACCGAATGGGGCAGAAAAATCAAGTATTGACGTATAAAAATCGGTATTCGATCCACAAGGCACAACTATCCATCACGCCTTGAATAATCTGAACATACCTGCGGGAAAAAAAGTTAGAATAGTAAATATTTGATTTTTAATACGAAAAGGTATTACTTTATATAGAAAGGATAAAAAAAATGTTTGGAAATTTAGGCACAACAGAAATACTATTAATTCTTCTTTTCATTCTAATATTTTTTGGAGCAAAGAAAATTCCCGATTTAGCTCAAGGTTTAGGCAAGGGAATCCGTGAATTTCGGAAAGCAGCGCGAGATATCCAATCTGATATCGAACAACCGAATGATTCTACAAAAGTAGAAGAGAAGAAGAATCAATAATATCCATAATAGTATATCAACAATTTTTCGAACCGCTGAACGATTACCGAATCAAGTAACTTATTATAAGCAGTATTGCTCTCAGTTTATGATATAATATATGTGATTTCGAGGATTGTTACTTAAGAAGAATCATTGTTTATTCTAATGGCAGGAATTTATTTATAACACACTAATTCCCGAACAGTGGGAAGCTTTACAGAAATTTCAGAGAAGCAATATATAATATAAATGTTTAACAAAATTAAAAAGAATAATTTATGAGCATACTTGCAGATAACACAACGCGTTTAGTAGTTCAAGGAATTACAGGTGGAGAGGGAACATTCCATACTCAACAAATGATTGCATACGGAACAAAAGTTGTAGCCGGCGTTACACCCGGAAAGGGAGGTATTATGTACAACGGGAATGAAAAATATTCATTCGCTCATCCGGTTCCGGTTTACAATACAGTTTCCGACGCCGTCAAATACGAAGGTGCAAATACTTCAATTATTTTTGTTCCTTCAGCATTTGCCGCGGATGCAATCATGGAGTCAGCAGATGCCGGGATTGAATTAATTGTTTGCATTACAGAAGGAATTCCGACAAAAGATATGGTTAAGGTTAAAGAATATTTGAAGGGTAAAAAATCGCGCCTAATCGGTCCTAATTGTCCCGGTATAATTTCACCGGGGATGGCAAAAATCGGTATAATGCCCGGATTTATACATCTTCCCGGAAAAGTCGGGCTTATTTCCCGAAGCGGGACATTAACATACGAAGCTGTATGGCAATTGACTGAAAGAAATATCGGGCAATCAACTTGTATCGGAATTGGCGGCGATCCTGTAATCGGGACTCAATTTATTGATGCGCTCAAAATTTTCAATGCCGATAAAAATACAGAAGCTGTTGTGATGATTGGGGAGATCGGCGGTACTGCTGAAGAAGAAGCAGCTGATTATATTAAAAATGAATTTACTAAACCGGTAGTCGGATTTATCGCAGGTAAAACAGCTCCTCCCGGAAGAAGAATGGGACATGCCGGTGCAATAATATCAGGCGGAAAAGGTACGGCAGCAGAAAAAATGGATGCTATGCGTGCCGCAGGAATTTTTGTTGTTGACAGCCCTGCAATGATCGGGGAAACCGTTAAAAAAGTTTTAGAAGAAAAATCTAAAGGATTTAGAGAAACAATCTTGAAACCTAAAGCTGTAAAAAATAATCGAAAAGCTAAATCCAAGCTTTCTTCAAAATTAAAAAAATTATATACCGATAAATTATCCGATAAGAAGAAAAAGAGACCAACAAAGAAACCAAAAGTTCAAATCAAAAAAAATAAAAGTAAACGACAAACAAGGAGAAAAAATTGAAAGAACGCACATTAGCTATTTTAAAACCGGATTGTGTACGTAAAAATTTAACAGGTCAGGTTGTAGCCAGAATAGAGCAAGCAGGATTTAAAATTCTTGGCATGAAAAAAATCCGCTTAACAAAAGAAACCGCAGGGGCTTTTTATGCGGTCCATAAGGAAAGACCATTTTATGCCGGACTTGTTGAATTTATGAGTTCAGGTTCGTGTGTACCGATGGTATTAGAAAAAGAAAACGCCGTTGCAAGCTTCCGCGAATTAATCGGCGCAACCGATCCGGCTGATGCTGCTGAAGGAACTATACGTAAAGATTTTGCAGACAATAAAGGTGAGAATATTGTGCATGGTTCCGATTCAATGGAAAATGGTAAATTAGAATGCGCGTTTTTCTTCTCTGAAAACGAACTAATTGCAAATCAATAAATATTTCTAATTTTAAAAAAAGGCATCCCATTAATGAGATGCCTTTAATCATTTATGCTAAAACCCTGGCAAAAAATATTTCAAAAAATAAAAATTCCAAATAAATGGTGGACATATATCGTTGATGAAGTAATGCTGCCAAGCGGAAAATCGGGCGAGTATTACTATGTGCACACGAACGGTTCGAGTATGGTGATACCCGTATTTGACGATGGCAGAATTATTTTGGTGAAACAATTCAGATACCTTGCCGATACTACGAGTCTTGAATTTCCATGCGGAAGTGTAAAGGATGGATCTGATTATGAATCAACTGCTTATTGTGAGCTCAGTGAAGAAACAGGTTATAAAGCCAATAGATTAGAATACGTGGGGCAATTTAACCCTTATAACGGCATTACAACCGAAATGTGCAAGGTATTTATCGCCAGAAGCATAGAACCAGCACCTGCTATTCCGGATGAGACTGAAGAATTTGAAAATGTATTAATGACAAAAGTTGAAATCGATACTTTAATAAATTCGAACGAAATATGGGATGGCATGACGATGGCAGCATGGTTGTTAGCCAGAAACCGATTATGAATACATATAAATTTATTTTCAGAATCTTACCGATATATGTCGGATTATTATTTTTATTTACACAGAGTTATTCACAGGATTCGTATGTAAAAGTAGGGGCAGATGTTTTTATTGAGAAGTATATTCATACGATGGAAAACAAAAGTGTTGGTGTTATCTGCAATCATACTTCTGTGCTTAGAAACGGAAAACACCTCGTTGATGTATTGATTGAAAGTGGAGTAAATATCAAGGCACTGTTTAGTCCGGAACACGGAATCCGTGGCGAAATACCTGCCGGGATAAAAATCGAAAACCAAAAAGATAAAAAAACCGGAATTCCAATATATTCTTTATATGGTAATTCACTAAAGCCCACATTTGAAATGTTAAAAGATATTGAGATATTGATTTTTGATTTACAGGATGCCGGCGCTCGCTTCTATACTTACTCGGTAACAATGGGTTATGCAATGCAAGCAGCGGCAGAAATGAAAATAAAATTCACTGTTCTTGATAGACCAAATCCTGTTAACGGGAACGACATCGAGGGTCCGATTCTGAAAGAAAATCTATTTTCAAATATCGGAATTTTTCCGATACCCATTCGTCACGGGTTGACTTTAGGTGAATTGTCACTAATGATCGTCGGTGAAAAATGGTTAAATGGTTTATCAGACTTGAATTTAGTAGTTGTACCAATGGTTGATTGGAAGAGGGAATTGTATTATGATGAAACAGGCGTTTCCTGGATACCTCCTTCTCCGAATATGAAATTTGTTACTACTGCAATTGTATATCCCGGGACTTGTCTGTTTGAGGGGACAAATATATCTGAAGGACGTGGAACTTCGAGACCTTTTGAATATATCGGTGCTCCTTGGATAAATGGAAAAAAATTAGCAGAACGGTTAAACAAGCGGAATTTAACGGGAATTGAATTTCAACCCATTTATTTTACACCCAAAGGAGAGAATCTGACGAGGACAAACAAATATCAGGAAAAAATGTGTGAGGGAATTTTCATTAACGTAACTGACAGAAAATATTTTAGTCCATTTACTACAGCTTATGATATTCTATATGAAATCTTCAATTTATATCCTGATAGTGCTAAATTCTATCCGAATTATTTTGATAAATTAGCCGGAACTGAAAACGTGAGAAAAAGTATTATTTCTAACGATTCAAACATATTTAATATGATAATATCACAAGATTCCTTATTAAATTACAGAGAAAAACGAAAAAAACATCTGATTTATTGACTTTATTAGTAATATTCATTAAATTTACACGATTTACGAAAATATATATTACAGAACTATGGTAAAAAACGCTGCCCATAGTAGTCGATACGGGATTATTGAAAACATCCAAAATATTGATGGAATAGTTTTATTAGCCGGTTTGATTGGGATATGCGTTTCATCATCATTAAACATTGGTTTATTGAAATTAGTAATTTTCGGAATCTCGATACTTTCGATATTGGTGTTTATTTTTTCATTTCTTATAAAGAAGAAAGAAATTACAACCGGTTTCGAAATTAAACAAAATTTCAGTTTTCATAATGAAATAAGAGCAGAAAAGGTCGTTGAAATGAAAAAGCTGGTTTTTGATGATTTTCAGCTTGAAAATGATGGAAAATATTTAATACAATTAGTTGAGGACGATGTTAAGAATTCTTCAAATAAATTTTCCAACTCACCGACGATCGAAAAAAAAATATCAGAACCTCCTAAAGTAAGCAGTAAGCCTGAGCAAAAACCGGCTGCCAAACAATTTCAGATTTCTGATTTTTTTGATGTTAATTCTGCACTCTTTTCGGGCAGCCCGGAACCAAAATCTGAATTTGTCTATTTGTTAAACAAAGTATTGGATGTTATAAAAGAAGTGATGTTTGGACACACCGTCGCTTTTTTCTGGGCGAACCATGAGAAACAGCAAATGGTTTGTGAAGCAAAGGTTACTGACAGTCAGAGTTTTTCATCTGATCGATTTTCGATACAGCATGATATAGTTAGTAAGATCGCTGTAAATTCTAAACCTGAATTAATAACGCGAGTTAATCCGGTTTCAGAAAAAGAATTAATAGTATATTATAACGAACCGGAATATATAAAATCTTTTGTCGGTGTTCCGGTCTTTTTTCAATCAGCCGGAACTCAAACAAACCCACAGGAAGCTGTTGCAGTACTTGCTATTGATAGCAAATCCGAAGAGGCTTTTGGTTATGAATCATTGCTTCTACTTGGGCATTTTACAAAGCTTATTTCAGGCTTAATAAAGAATTATACAGATAAATACGATTTGCTTTTGGATTCTGAACTATTAAACTCGATTCATAGGTTCCAGGATAAAATTCGTGACGATTTGAGCGTTTCAAATATTTCCCAATCCACTGTTGATGAAACCTCTAAGCTGTTAAAATGGGATTTTATATCGATAGTGATGCACGACGATACAAAAAAAATCTGGTTCGTGAATAAAGTTATCAACAGGACCGGAGAAATTTATGTTCGCCCTGAAACGAATGTCGATTTCACTGAAAGCCTTGTCGGACAGGTAATTAAAAACAACAATCATGTGATTGTTGAAGATTTGGACAAATTGACACTATCCAGATTTTTTAAAGGCGAAAAGCTTGAAAATCATGGTTCATTCATATCTGTTCCAATCAGTTCTATCAATAAATGTTACGGAACTCTGAATGTTGAAAGCCGAGACAAATATAATTTTTCAAAACAGGATATCGAAATTTTATATCGTTTGTCAGAAAATGCAGCATCTGCTCTCGAAATATATTTTATGAACAATATAATTGCGGAATATGTTATTATCGACGAACTTACAGGAGTATATTCCAAAAAATTCTGGCTTGAAAAAATTGAAGATGAAATAAGCCGATCGGATGATTTTGGAGAAGATTTATCGCTAATATATTTAAGCGTTGATAATATACCCGAATTATTAATACGTTACGGCAAAGAAGGTGTCGATAAAATTCTGATTACACTTGCCAAGATTATCCGGCAAAGTGTGCGTTCGTACGATTTAGTGGGCAGAATGGAAAATCACCGGTTTGGTGTAATGTTAGTAAAAACGCCGGCAAACGAGGCATATTTATGGGCTGAAAAAATTCGTAAAACTATAGCCGGCATCATAATCGATCTTGATGGTAAAAGTTTTTCAGTTACATTGAGTATCGGCGTATGTGGAGCCACCGAGGGCGTTTCAAAAGATGATCTGATGAAACATACAGGTATAGTTTTACAAAAATCGGTTGATGGCGGCGGAAACACAGTAAGAGTTTATTAGAAAATAAAAGGAGATATAAATTAAATGGCAAAACAACAATCATTCGCAGACAAAGCGGCAAAAGCAGCAAGACAAAAAGGAAGAAAATGCCCTAAGTGTGAAAGCATTTATGAGCCCATACTTGTAGTTTCGAGTAACACGAGTATTAAGGGAACGTGGAAGTTTCAGCAAAAAAGGGTTCAAATATGTAAATGTAACGAAAAAGAGGTTTTCGTTTAATAAAAACCCCGGTCGAAATTTGCATAATAAAGTTATTCTGATTGTACTTGATGGCGTAGGTGTCGGGGAACTTCCCGATGCCCATTTATATAATGATGAAGGAAGTAATACTCTTCTGAATGTAGCAAATCGGGTTACTAATCTTTCTCTTCCCAATTTACAAAAATTTGGTTTGGGAAATATTATTGATGTAAATAATATTCCTCCCGCCAAAATCCCTATGGCAGCATATGGAAAGATGGCAGCTAAATCAAAGGGCAAAGATAGCACTACGGGTCATTGGGAATTATTCGGATTAATAACTGAAAAAGAATTTCCAACATATTCAAATGGTTTTCCAAAAGATTTAATCGAAAAATTTTTATTGGAAACGGGTTTTAAAAACATACTCGGAAATAAAGCTGCTTCAGGCACAGACATAATAAAAGAGTTTGGCGATGAACACCTACGAACAGGTTTCCCGATCGTGTATACCTCAGCCGATTCCGTATTTCAGATTGCTGCTCACGAAGCTGCAATTTCATTGAGTAATTTATACGACATTTGTAATATTTCACGGAATAAGGTTTGTGTTAACGAGCATGCAGTTGGTAGAATAATCGCCCGACCTTTTGCTGGAGAAAAGGGGAATTACTTTAGGACTCCTTACAGACGCGATTACTCGACTGAACCTCACGGCGAAACGCTTTTGGATGTATTGCAACAAAATAATATTCCTACAATTGGTATTGGTAAGATTGACGATTTGTTTGCCGGCAAAGGATTAATTGAAAAATTCCATACTAAAACTAATTCAGAAGGAATTAAAACAATAATTCAGAAGAGCAAAATTACCGATAGAGGAATTATAGCTGCAAACTTAGTTGATTTTGATCAATTATACGGACATAGAAATGATCCGGTAGGATTTGCCAAAGCTCTTGAAGAATTCGACTATGCATTGCCCGAAATTGTCCGAACACTCGGACCGAATGACTGGCTAATATTAACAGCTGATCACGGTAATGACCCGATAACACCGGGTACAGACCATTCAAGAGAATATGTTCCGGTGCTAATATATTCGCCTATGATGCAAAAGCCGGTCAATTTAGGGATAAGACAAACTTTTGCCGATTTAGGCAAAACTGTTTTAGAAATTTTTCATTTAAACGGATTTAGTACCAATTTAAATGGTGAAAGTTTTTATAATCTGTTAGTCACAAATTAATAGGAACTTTTTTACAAAAAAAAACGTAAAAGTAAAGGTTATTATGATTCTCGGAAAAGTTGTCGGAACTGTATGGGCTACCCGAAAAGACGAAGAGCTTGTTGGATTTAAATTACAAATCGTAAAACACGTAGGTTTGGATTATAAAATCAAAGATACGTTTGTTATTGCAGTAGACACTGTTCAAGCAGGCATTGGAGATATAGTATTAGTGTGTAGCGGCAGTTCGGCAAGGCAGACTACGCTTACAAAAAACAAACCGGTTGATGCCGTTATAATGGCTGTTGTAGACAAGCTGGACATAGTGGAAGATAAATAGAATGTTTTTTGCAAAAATAATCGGAACAATTTGGGCGACGAGGAAAGATGAAAATTGTATAGGAGCGAAACTCCAGTTTATTCAACCTTTAAATGCCCACAGAGAAAATTCGGGTGATCCGATAATTGCTTTTGATACCGTGGGCGCCGGCGTCGGCGAAACGGTTTTTTATATAACTGCACGTGAGGCTACAATTCCGCTTCCGACCGAAATGGGACCTGTAGATGCCAGCATCGTTGGAATTGTAGACCGTATTGATGTGCAAACGAAATATCAAAAAAAAGAAATTTAAAATTATTCAGGTGAATTAATGGCAAAAGCCGCCAAACAATATACGAATCGCGAAAGTCAATCTCTTGATAAATATTTACAGGAAATTGGAAAAGTTGAATTATTATCTCAGGAAGAGGAAATTGACCTAGCCCGGAAGATTAAAAAGGGTGATCAAAAAGCGCTTGAAAAATTAACGAAGGCAAATTTACGATTTGTCGTTAGTGTCGCCAAGCAGTACCAGAACCAGGGTTTATCGCTCGGAGATTTAATCAATGAAGGAAATTTAGGACTAATTAAAGCCGCAAAAAGGTTTGATGAAACACGCGGTTTCAAATTTATATCTTATGCAGTATGGTGGATACGACAATCGATATTACAGGCGCTCGCAGAGCAATCGCGTATAGTTCGTTTACCTCTTAACCGCGTCGGGGCTTAAATAAAATCGGCAAGGCGTTCAGCACGCTCGAGCAGGAATTTGAAAGAGAACCCAGCGCCAGTGAATTAGCTGAAGAGCTGGATATGTCGTTATTTGAAGTATCAGATACACTTAAGATATCAGGACGTCATGTTTCTATGGATGCTCCTTTTGTTCAGGGAGAAGATAGCAGGCTTCTCGATGTAATTCAGGACGAGCGAACACCGCTACCGGATAACGAATTGATGAGAGAATCGCTGAGTAAAGAAGTCGAAAGAGCACTTAATACTTTAACAGATCGTGAAGCCGAGGTGATCAGGTTATATTTTGGTCTGGGGAGGGAACATTCGCTGACCCTCGAAGAAATTGGTGAAAAATTCGCACTCACCCGTGAACGTGTACGACAAATAAAGGAAAAAGCAATCCGACGATTGCGGCATACTTCCCGTAGTAAACATTTAAGACCGTACCTTGGTTAGAAAAATTTATGAAGCCCCTTTAAAAGGGGCTTTTTCTGAATGAATAACAACATCATAAAATATTTTATACTATTCTTAGTTATCTCAACTCTGGCAGGATGCGCCGGTTCGTTTCCAAGATTCAATACAAAAGAAACATCCGATAAGCCTGAACCTAAGATAACAAAGCAACACCGGTTTGCAAGTGAAGTTGTTAAAGAAGAAACAGCAGAAGACGATAAAAAAATAGACATTCCTTCTGTTAGAGATAAAATTTTAAAATCTAAGGGTATCAATAAATTAGGGACAACAGAAAGAGATAAAGTTTTGACTGAAATCATGAGTATGTTGGGAACTCCCTATTCTTACGGAGGCAACACTGATAAGGGTATTGATTGTTCGGGGTTTTCAAATCAAATTTACGAAAAATCATTTAATTATAGACTTCCCCGATCAACCGACGAACAATATAGAATCGGAAATTTTATAGAGTTTCCTGATATTGAGTTTGGAGACCTTGTTTTTTTTAATACAACGGGACGCAGTCCGTCTCACGTAGGAATTTATCTTGGCGATGATTTATTTGCACATGCAAGTATGTCGTTTGGTGTAACAATCTCTTCGCTTCAGAGTTCTTATTATAAAAAAAGATATATCGGTGCGCGCCGGGTTCTTGATTGAAGTAAGAAACTAAAACAATAATCATCTTGTTTTTCTTTCAAATAGCACTTATATTTCAAAAAAATTAAGGAATTTCAGATTGCCATTATTACCTATATACGTTGACGGGACAAAGCCGCTACGACAAAAAGCCAAACCTGTAAATGAAAAAGATGAATCAATAATAAAGTTGATCATCGATATGTTTGATACAATGAAAGGCGCCGATGGAATAGGATTGGCTGCAAATCAAGTCGGCGTTCTGAAAAGGGTGATAGTTATTGATGTGTCGGGCTTAGAGGAAACGAAAAATATAAAACCATTCGCGCTAATAAATCCGGAAGTAATATTTAAAGAAGGTAAGTGCGTAATGGAAGAAGGCTGTTTGAGCGTTCCTGAAATTCGAGCTGAAATTCAAAGAGCTAAAAAAATCGTAGTAAAATATAAAGACACTGATTTTAAGGATAATGAAATAGAAGCTGAAGATTTATTAGCAAGAGTTATTTTGCATGAATTAGACCATTTAAACGGAGTATTATTCATCGACCATTTACCGGAATCACAGCAGAAAGAATTTGGTGAAAAATTGGAGATGATCCAGAATGGTGAAATCGAGACAAAATATCCAATCATGACTTTTCAAAAAGTTAATCATCAACTAACATAAAATTAATTCATATGCGTATTGTTTTTATGGGGACTCCTGATTTTTCCATCCCCAGTTTGGGAATATTATTGGAAAACAATTATGACATTCAAGCCGTTGTAACTGTCCCCGACAAACCAAAAGGGCGCGGGCAACAAGTTACACTGGCTCCGTTAAAACAATTTGCCATAGAAAATAATCTGAATCTTCTCCAACCTGAATCTTTAAAAGATGAAAATTTTATTAACACATTGAAATCGCTTAATTCCGATTTATTTGTTGTTGTTGCATTCCGGATTTTGCCTCGGGAGGTTTATACGATTCCAAGGCTGGGTTCATTCAACCTTCATGCTTCCATCCTGCCAAAATACAGGGGGGCAGCGCCGATAAATTGGGCTATTATTAATGGTGAAAAAGAGACGGGAGTTACTACTTTTTTCTTGGAAGATAGAGTTGATACAGGAAATATGATTCTTCAGGCGCGTGTACCGATTGGTGAAAATGAGACTGCAGGAGAACTTCACGATATATTAGCCGACATCGGGGCAGAAATAGTTTTACATACAGTTAAATTAATTGAAATCGGGAAAGCGCTTCCTCTGCCGCAGAATAATTTAGAAGCTTCATCGGCTCCTAAGATTTTCAAGGAAAATTGTGCAATAGATTGGAATAAATCCAACAAAGATGTACATAATTTTATCCGTGGTTTATCGCCTGGCCCTTGTGCGTATACGAAATTTAAAAATAAAGTTATAAAAATTTATAAAAGTCAATTAACACAAGAGGCAAGCCTGAGTTACGCTGGTACAATTGTTGAATCGGGGAGACGATTATTAATTGCCACTGGAGACGGATTGTTAGAGATTCTGGAACTTCAACAGGAAGGTAAAAAACGAATGAGTGCTGAAGAATTTTTACGAGGTTTCCCGATGCCTAAAGGGGAAAAATTTGGATGAAAGTACATATGGAAAATCGATCTGTATTTAAAGAAATATTGATAATTATTACATTTTCGATCTTAATCGCTTTTGTATTTAATTATTTTTCAAAAAAGGGTATATCTGTAATTTATCAGGCTGAAATTGTACCAACGGTAAGCGATTCTCTATTATTCCAATCAGAGATTTATTCATCGAGTGGTATAGAAAGTTCCGCTACAACAGTTACTACACAACAATTACAAAAATTAATCGAGTCGGGTAATGACATTATAATTGACGCAAGGAACGCGGAAATTTATGGCAAGGGATATATTCCATCAGCGATTAATATTCCATTCGTAGATGTTTTTAATTATATGGAAACGCTAAACTCTTTATCGCGGGATAAATTGATAATTGTATATTGTGAGGGAATTAACTGTGATCTCAGTAAAAAACTGATTGAATTTATGCGAGATATGCATTTTACAAAAATATTTGATTATCACGAGGGATATGAGGGCTGGATTAAAGAAAATTTAAAAACAGAAAGAACGAGCAATGAAATTTCTGGAAAATAAATATTTAATTTTTATTTCAAGATTAGTAGTCGGATTTATATTGGTCATTGCCGCAGTAACCAAAATTGCGGAACCGGAAGCTTTCGCCAAATCGATTTTGGCTTATAAGTTAATTCCACTCTTTCTTGTTAATATAGTTGCAATAATTATTCCCTGGATTGAGTTGATTATCGGAATATTTTTAATATTTGGAATTTTTCTAGGGGGGAGTTCTTTATTATCGGCAGGATTATTTTGTATGTTTGCAATAATAATTGCCATAAGTCTACTAAGGGGTCTAGAAATTAATTGCGGATGCTTTGGCGCCGATACTTCGCCGTTGGGGTGGAAAAGGTTTTATGAAGATATTGGGCTAATTATACTTTCGATACATGTATTCTTATTTTCAAAGTCCAGGTAACATGTGGAACAGAACCTACAATGTGTATGATGATTCCGGAAGAAACTAAAGAACACCAACTCATAGATTCAGCTAAATCAGGGGACAGGCGCGCTTTTACTCAGCTTTTCAAAAAATATGAAGATATGGTTTATAGTTTTTCGTATAAAGTTTGTCGAAACAAAGAAAAAGCTGAGGAAACTTTACAGGAAACATTTATCAAGGTCTTCGAAAAACTTGATACATTTAAAGGGGAATCAAAATTTTCAACCTGGTTGTACGCTATTGTTACGAATAGCTGTCTTATGAAACACCGTAAAACAAAAATTGACAAATTAGTCGTATCTATTGATGAATTGCCAACACCATCGGAAAACAACATAAATGTAATTGCATTTCATCCCACGCCTGCAGAATTATTGATTGATAAAGAGCTTCGTGAAACTATGGACAAGGCAATATTAAGTCTTCCCGAGGAATATAGAATTGTTTTTGTACTACGCGATATAGAAGGATTATCAATTCAGGAAACATCAAAAATTCTTAAACTTTCCACGCCGGCTGTTAAATCCAGGCTGCGGCGTGCACGTATTTTTTTACGCGATAAGTTAAATAATTACCTCAAACATTATGATGAAATGTAAAGAAGTTTTAAAATATGTTTGTGAAAATTTGGATGAAGAAGTAAAGTCCAAACAATGTACTGAAATTAGAAATCATTTAAAAAAGTGTAAAGATTGTACAAAACAAATGCTGTCTCTGAAAAGAACTGTCTTATTATATAAAGCATACCTTTCTAAGCCTGATGTTCGGAAAAAAGCCTGTTTCGATAGTTTTTTCAGAAAAAAATAATAAATAACAAAAAAATCCATTGCCTGTTAGCAATTGATTTTTAACGATAATATTTACTCGTTAAACAAAATTATAAAACATTATGAACAGATATAAAATATTTGCTTCAATAGTTATTATTTTTGTCATATTGGGATGTACAAAAAAGGGATATCTTGAACAATATATTCCGAAAAAATTGGCTGGGTTAGATTTGATTAAAACGAAAGTTGGAGAGGAAGCCGTAAAATCAATTAATCTGCTCCATAAAAAAAATGTTTCCGGAATTGAAAATATTGTCGCTTCGTACGAAGGAGCAGGGCATAGCGCTGATTTGTTTCTATCAACTTTCCTTGACACAATGTCGGCAATCCAATCTTTTCATGGCATGATGAAAGGTGTTTCAAGAGATTCAGTAAATTTTTCTCACTTCACTCCCAGGCTTATTGGAAATAATAACAATGTGATAATGGTTCTTGGATTAGGACAAGCACATTATTTTTATACGAGCGGGAAGGAAATATACTGGCTGCAAGCTGATTATGACATCGCAGAAAAAGCAATTTCTGAATTATTGAGCGACGTTATAGTTCAATAGAAAAATCATGTTAAGGTAACGAAATTAAGTTACGAGAAATCTTTACGCTTTATTTTGGTTTAGTTGAAGATAAAATTTACATACTTACTTGACAGCTTTGGAGCTGTTCAATATATGTTCATTGATAATATCGATCTCGTTCATTGCCTGAGGAACGTATTATTTATTGTATTAGGGACTGAAACCGCATGTGAGAGAAAGCATTCTTCTCATATTAAACACAACAGCACAGAAAATA
>CAYTID010000051.1:0-16133 GCA_964437735.1 uncultured Ignavibacteriaceae bacterium
CTCTGCTTACTGCAAATCCTGATTGCTGTGACAGAATGTCTTCCTCCTCAGAATAATAACTCATCTTAAGCGTGGAATAAATATTTCCTCCTCCGGATTTTTCAATCCTTACTGCATTTGGTCCTTTCCTTAGATTGTTATGCGCAATTTCAAAAATTAATTCTTTGCTAAAAATATCCGATTTTGTAATATGCTTTGTTAAAGCAAGTTTATCGTTCACAATAATATTTGCTGTATAATCCGGCTCCAGTTCTTTGCTGGTTTTTAAATAATCAACAAGAGCGAAGATTACGATCGCTGTTTGTTTTGTCGACATCCACGAATTACCCTGTTTTTGTTTAAGTAAAAAATGTACTGCTTTCTTAACTAATTCCGGATCACCCCGTGAAGTGAGAAGAGCTTTCAATGCCATAGCGGTTGTTTCTACATTATCATCTTGCCAGTTATATCGCCAGGTTCGTCCCGACCAAAAAGCGGATGTCCCGGTTTGTGTTACCGATTGTTCAAGAGTGCGCGTTATACCAATTGATGTTCTGGTATCGCCATTATGGTAATTAGCCAGAGCTGCTAATGAGCGCGTGTAGTTATTGCTATTGTTTATATCTAATCGTGCCAGCTTACTTTCAACTAAATCCTTATTTACAGAAATATTATTTGCTGCGGCAAAACTCAGAACATAGATTGCGTATGCGGCAGTTGTGGTATCAAGTTTTTCGGAACTGGAAAGAATGTTTTGTATCCTCGAAATTCCATTGTATAATCTTTCGCCGCTGATTTGATAACCGGCTAATTTTGCAAGTGTTAAACCGTAAACAACATATGAAGTCATAAACGCATCAGTGTTATCCTGTTCCCACCAGCCCCAGCCGCCGTCCTGATGCTGAAGTGCATAGAGTCTTTGTAGTCCGGTTTCAACCATTTTTGGGAGTTCCGCTTTTTTTGAAGCGGCTATCGGTGCGTCAAAATCCTGGAGTACATTTGCAACTACGATAGTAGGCAAAAATCTGTTCATTGTTTGCTCGACGCATCCGTACGGGTAACCTACAAGATCGTCGAGTGCAGTCAAGATGGAAGAGGCAAGCGAGGGTGAAAGATTAATTGTCAATTTTGATGTAGATAATTCTGCTCCATTCGGGATCGTTAATATTACTGATTTTTTTTCATCATCCGAGCCAAGATCAACCACTTGAGCTTGTGCTAAGCTGACACCGTGCGGGAGAATCGGGATATTTGTTTCCATCGCATCTGATTCAGAATCTGTGAGGGCTTTTGCCGTTAGGACTGCTTTACCGGCATCAACTGCAACTAATTTCCAGTTTAAGCGCGTCTTATCATTTTTTTGAACTGTAATATTTCTATCGTTACCCAATAATTTTGCGCCGGAAACATGCAAACTGACTTTAACATTTTTATCGCTGTCCAGATAATTGTGAACCATGACCGATATCATAGTTGTATCACGCTGCGTTAAAAAGCGGGGAGTTTCTATTCGTACCAACAAATCTTTCCTAACTGTAACTTTATTTATTGCAAAACCAACTTTGGTATCCTTAGTAACAGCCCGGACAGTAGTTCGCCAGGTGGTAAGATTATCTGGGTAATTTACTGATATGGTTGCGTATCCCTTTGCATCGGTTCTGATGACCGGCATCCAGAAAATTGCGTCTCTGAAATCTTTCCTGATTATTGCTTCAACGAACTTTGCCTTTTCTTCCGAAAGCGCGAATAATTCACCCGGTTCTTTCTTTTTTTGCATTCGGATTCCATCTGTTGTTCCGGCATCCATCACCTGAAGATGCTCTGTTTGTGCAAATCCGTAAAAATTAAAATATAACGATGAATGTGTTTGTACCAAATTTTGCCTGCCCAAGTAGAAATACTTATTTATATCAATAACTTTTTCATTCGCTATCGCATAAATACTTTCATCCACAATTCCTGCGGATAATTCGGAATTACTAACCGGCTTTCCTTTATTATCGGTAACCTTTATGCTAATATTACCTTTCTCCGACGGTTTGTAAATATTCTTTTCAGGGATAATCTCAACATTTAAAAATTTTTCCTGCGGTATCACAACTATTTGTTTTGTTAATTGGTATAGATTGTTCGATCTGAAGGCTGTTATACCGATATGAAAATTCGGAGCGTGCGAATATTTCACCGGTATACTTATGGTTTTCACGTTACCTGAAAAATGTTCTATCTTATAGTCGATTAAATTTTCCCCTTCCGAAGTAATAAGGACATCAATATTATCCACAGGAAGTATCACAAAAGCCCGGATCGTTTCTCCGACGTTGTAACTTTGTTTATCGGGAATTATCTGTATGCCCCGGCTGATATCACCCCACCACGCCATATTTTTTTCCGCCGCGTAAACCTGTGTAACTTCCGAAATTATATTGCCGATTTTATCCTCAGCCGAAACTGAAATTTTATAATATCCGACAGACTTGAGGGCAAAAGTGTTTGTCGCTCTTCCTGATTTATCTGTTTTTCCCTTGAATTCGGTTATTGTTTCACTGCCATATTGATAATCGTAGTACGTAACGCCTCCCTGAATTCTCGGAATTCGATCCCACCATTCCCGCAAAACAACGACCTTGTAATCATTATCAATTCCTTTTTCTTCAAAATCCCTGATATCGACACTCAATCTGACATATTCTTCCGGAGCGTAAACGTATTTGTCAGTTTGAAGACTCAGTGTGAATTGTCCGCGTGTAACTAATACATTATTTGAGCCGCTTATCGTTCGACGACTTAAATCAGTAACTTTTGCTTCGATAATGTATGTGTAATCGAATTCAGTTTCTTTTTCCGTTTTATATTTTAAACGATATATTCCGTCTTGATCGAGTGTAACTGTTTCAATTGTGATTAATTGCTTATCGAATTGATAATAAACATCCGGCGCTTCGTATAACCAACTAAAGCCGTGTTCTATCCACCATTGACGGTAATACCGTTGGCGGAAAACCTGATATTCCAGCATTCCGTTGGCAACCGGACTGCCGAAATAATATTTTGCGTTTATTTCAGCATTGATAGTCTCACCTTTTGCGTACTGCTTCTTATCGAATGCAACGGTTACTTCGTACTCAGGTTTTTTATATTCCTGGACTTCAAAAACAGATATACTTTTTACATCCTGTGTTTCAGTTTGTATTTGATATAAGCCGAGCGGTGGTACGTCGGCAAGAGTAAGTTTCCCGTGGTAAGTCCCGAATTCATTTGTCTTCATGGAATCATAAAAGACTTCTCCGCCTTTTGTATCTTTTATTGTGATTTTAACAAAGGTGTCGGGGAAATTTTCCAATTCTCCGGAGATATTTTTTTTCCTGATTATTCCTTTGAAAAAAACCTCCTGTCCGGGACGATAGACCGGTCTGTCGGTGTAAGTATAGATTAAATAATTTTGATTTTGTTCCCATGAATAATATGACGGGTCGGAAATAATAAAATGCTTGTCCTTTTCTGCAAGAACTGTCAGCAATCGGCTGTAGCCATGATAAGGTCTCTTCAGTGCTTCCCCGGGTATTTGCTGATCGCTCCCGGAAAACTCAGGTAGAGATGAGTACAAGAGACCTTCGTTTGTGGAATTTCCTTCAGCAATTTTTTGTCCCGCCTGATGTACAAATATTTTTGCATTGGGGATGGGTTTCCCGGATTTTCTTTCGATAATGTACGTAAGAAGTTGGGATTTGCTTTGCTTTGTGATAATAACATAAGGAGATATCAATGCGGGAGAATATGCAAATTTGTTTTCATATCTGGCTTCGATGATGTAAGCGCCTGATTTATTTATTCCTAAGTCGAGCTCACGCGAGAACCATCGGTTTTTTTCCATTGGAATTTGTTCCACCCACGATCTGACAACTTCGAAACCGGAAATAATTTTTTTCCACTCTTTTTGTGATTCCTCCGTCGAAACATTTATCAGTGAATGGGGATATTGCTGTTGGGAAAAGAACGAGACGGGATCCGGAATTTTATAGATTTTAAATTCCACCTTTCCAAAAAGATTATTCCCTTGAAAAATTACAGTCGCTTTTTCATCTATGTCAAATATGCGATTTGAATATAGACTGAAATACGGCTCATACGGAAATTGGGAACCGCTTAATAAAAATCCGAATGCGGCAGATAATACCCAGAATGTGATCTTTTTCATATTTGCCCCGTTCTTTATTTCAATATAATATATTTAAATAATACGATTTTATCAATGCTATTGGTTTTACAAAATAAAGAGGAGGGTTATTCCAAAATTTATAAAAAGCCGACACCTTAGCGAAGTAATAGCATCTTTCTCACCTGAATAAAAAATGTACTCGGATCAGTTATACTTGTTGCCTCCAATTTATATGTGTACACTCCGCTGGAAATGTCGTGTGCGTTTAATGTGACTCTATGATAACCATTTGAATAATTACCTTCAGCTAAAGTTTTGATCTCTCTTCCTAAAACATCATAGAGTTTTAACCTGATAAAACTATCATCTCCAAGCTTAAACCATATTTCTGTTGTAGGATTGAAAGGATTCGGAAAATTCTGTTCAAGACTATATCGAGATGGAACATTTGAATCCGATGTATACCTTAGACCGGCTGATGATTTACCTAAACCGTTCCTGGTAACCTGCACTTTCTCGCCTGTAAAAAGGGCAAGGTCTAAACGTGAGATTTCGATATGTTTACTCCCTGGAATTTCATTTTCCATGTTATCAATTATCTGATTTGCGGCATCGTAATCATTTAAACCTCTTGCATAAAGATTTACCAAAGCGCGGTAAATTATTCCCTTGCGAGATATAAATTAGCGACAACCTTTACATCAGGATTTGCATGAAATTCTGCTTGTTCTTCTAAATAATCAATTTTTGCTTGTTTCAGAGATGAATCGCCTGTTGCTTCTGCATATTCCGAATAAGTATCGGCACAACCACTTACCGCTGCGGCGGCTTGAGTTGTATAGGGATAATATTCTAACAAACTGTCGTAGGCAGCTATTGCTTGCTCATACAATCCTTCTGCTCGTTTTGATGCTGCTGAAATTAGCAATTGTTCCTCACGCGGTCCTTGTGGATCAATAGGACAGCGCGCTAAAATTATTGCCTTACCATCATTTTCAAACCATTTAGGATCTATGGGCCAACCCCATAATGTTTTATCTGCCTGGACTAAAGTTCCTTCACCAACTGCCATTATACGTTTAGCATAATCCTGATTATGAAAAATTCCGTTCAATCCGCCTGCAATTGGATTGCATAATTTTTCGTCGTCTACCAGACCTATTAAGGGATTTGAGTATGAAACTCTTACTTGCCATTCGCCGTTATTGTTTGCAATTGTATTATAACCGGGTGTCTGTTTTTGACCAAACTCAGCGTTACCTGCATCAGTTAAAATTACACCTTCTTCACCATTATTTGTTATCTGGTTACGATAGAAAGCAGGACGACTTCTCGCAGCCCAGACACCATTCTTGGAACAACTTTTAATCGCATTTAAATCAAATCTTGGACGATTTTCAACTCGTGAAGGATCTTCCGCAGCGGTATGATAGATTACAATTCCATAATCACAATTTTCAATAAGGTTTTGTTTTATAGGATGATCCATTTTATATTGAATATTTCCGTATAAGCGGATTCCTTCTGTGCAATCTCTGATTTCTGAATTAGATAATGACGGATAGATTTTATCTTCGAGACCTATGTATGCAACACCAAACTGAGCGCCCGATATTTTGCAATGTTTGATAATTGAGTTATTTTGTTTATTTATTATGATACCGTACCATCTGTTTTCAGAATTTTTTTCAAAGATAATTGGATTTATTGTTGAACCTTCCGCTCGCAATGTACCATAAGCATAAATACCGGCGCCATCATATAATTTTACTTTTGCACCGGGCTCGATCGTTAGTGTTTTACCTTCAGGTATTGTAAGATTGCCTTCAACCAAATAATTCTCGCCGGATTTCCAGGTTGCGTTTGCAGCGATTTCGCCTGTCCAGATGTGTGGAATACTATATACACCGGAATCGGAGGCGGTGTAAATAATATTCGGTGATGTCGGATCAAGTCTAACTCTATGTGTAAAGGTATTTGGTAAGCCATCTGAAATTTCATTCCAATTTTCCCCGGCATCAACAGATTTATAAACTTTCCTATTATTAGATGCAACAGCATAAATAGTGTTTGCAGTTATTGGATGTACAAGCAGCCAGTCAATCTTAGATAGTGGAGAGTTTGACAAGAATGACCAGTTTGTACCTCCGTCGGTCGTCTTGTAGACACCACTCGAAGTACCCGCATAGAGGACGTTTGAGCGATGGGGATCAAGCGCGAGGCCGAAGGCATCTATACCAGATAGGCTTGTGTTGTTCCAACTGGCGCCGCTATCAGTAGTCTTTATCACACCAACACTTAAACCAGCTGAATAGATTACTTGCGACGGGGATCCGCTATGGGGATCAAACTGCAGACACTGGATATCTCCAGGAATTGAATGCTGTGCTGTCCACGACTGTCCCATATCTCCAGATCTGAAAATATTGTGTGGTTTATCATCGATATAATCTGTAACTGCAAAGGCGATTGAAGGTTCTCTCGGATCAAATCCGATGTCATTGACGTGAAGTGGCCGGAGAACGTATAAACCGTCTGACAAAACCCTCCTCCAAGTCAAACCGCCATCACTACTGCGTATAACATATTTTTCCCACTCTTCATCCTCCGATATTCTACGACCCCCTGCGAGAATAATGTCGCTATGTGCATAATTGCGGACAATAGTCCTTCCAGAAAAATGATAGTCTTGGTGGTTTTTTTCATTTCTCAATAGAACATGCCATGCTGAACCTGAAGTGGTACTTCGGTTTATTACAGAAGATGCATTGAATTCGTTATTTGAAATCGTTAAAAGTTCACTATCACGGATATCAACGCCTCTGACACGTACGATCTCCATACCATTTGTTCTCTCCTGCCATTGCGCAGCCATATCCAAAGAGCGATAGAAACTTGCCCATGTCCCAGCATAAATAATATCAGGGCAAAGTTGATCAATTGAAAGCGATAAAACATAACGGTCGAACATGCCGGCATTTCTCCACTCCCAGGAATTACACCCATCTCGGCTTTTAAGTATTCCCTCGCTTGTGCTAAAATATACAGAACCATCCTGTCCGGCTGAGATAGCCGCATCAAATACAGGAAATGTTTGTTCATGCACTAATCGCCACTCATCACCGCTATTTGTACTCTTATAAAAATGATTCTGAATGTCATAGTGCGTCCCTGCATATAATACGGTAGGTTGATTTGGATCAACACTCAGAGCCCCAATCTGCGTCATATCCATCCCGCTAATAATATGTAACCACGTACGTCCGGCATCAGTTGACCTCCATACACCTGAATCATCAGGTTGACCAAATTCCATACCTGAAATCCATATCGTGTCTGAACTCCTCGGATTGAAGACAATATCAGTAACCGCAAATCTGTTATCGTTAAATGGTGGTACGTCAAACCATCGTTCACCCCCGTTAGTGCTTCTGTAAAGTGTGGGTTGCTCCGTGGTCCAGGGCCAACACCCTACATAGATCAGATTTTCGTCATGAGGCGATATCGAAAGCCGCCTTGGAAGTGTGCTTTCAAATCCGTTGTTGATTTCCTCAAAAGATTTTCCCCCATCAATGCTCTTTAGCAGTCCCATCCCCGGTACACCTACATAAACAGTATCTGGTCGGTGGGGAATACAAGCAACTGCGTCCGGATACGCAACAGGCAAATGAATCCAGCTCATCCCTTCATCAGTCGATTTCAATAACGAGTTTGATGTAGAGTCGGCTACATATATAACTCGTTGATTTCCATGATAACCAATTGATATATCTGCTGCGTAGGAACAGTACCATGGTCCAGTCATCGATTTCCATCTTTGAGAATTTGTCTGTGCATTTAACGGTAAGGAGATTAGAAACACAGCACAAATAAAAATACTTAAGCATAAACTTATTTTTTTCACATTATTACACTCCTTTGATTATTGTTTGTTGTTAGGTTATTTAATAAGTATAAACTTCCTCGAAACATTTAGTTTTTGTGTTTGCCTGTTCCGACCATCGGTTGAAACGAGGTCTCGTCGTGCCAACGGCACGACGGACAAACGATAACTATAAACTCCGCTTTTGAGTTTTGTACCATCGTACTTTATTTTGTGTACACCTGCTTCTTTCATCTCACTCAATATTGTCTCAACCTCTTGCCCGAGAATGTTGTATATTTTAAGTTTTAAAAAAGAAGGTTCGGGAATTTCGAAACAAATTGTGGTTTGTGAATTGAATGGATTTGGGTAATTTTGAAACAAAGTAAATTGTCGTGGCAGAGAAGGTTCTTCATTAATGGATGTTGTTATGATTCTACCACGGCGATAATGGATTTCTGGATTTCCGCCTGCCCAAGCACGCCAGGCAGTATGTACCCAGGGAAATGATAGACCAATGGTTACATTTCCACCGAGTGAACCAATGAGTTGTCGGGGCGAAAATGTAGCACCATAGTCTGATGAAATGCGAATAACACATCCTCCAACGGTATCATCCCAGGCCGCTGTAACAAATGCCTTATCAACACATACACGCGGAAAGTTACCCGACGGTTGTGCCGTCATTCGTATTTCATTTTCCCACGTTTCCCCAAAATTCGTGCTGCGCCGAAATAAAATTGTCCCGTCCCAAGTACCTCCGTATTTACCGTCACGCCAGATCACAAAAATATTTCCTTTATTATCCCCGGCAATGTAGGGCTGATCCGAACGTATTCCATCAGCAGTTGATAACACCACTGGCACACTCCATGAAAATCCAAAGTCACTACTGTAAAAATATCCCACCTCGCGATTACTTAAATACCAATACTCCCGTACAAGGTGAATACCGTTTGATTGAATAATAAAACGATCGAAAGATTGAGTTTGTGCATCGTAGAAAATCCAGCTTATTCCTGCCTCAGACGAAAAGCCGAATTGATCAGCTGCTTGTAAACGTAAAGCAACCAATCCAACCATTTTTTCTGTTGCGGCGGCAAATTCATTAGAGTACCATCGTCCGGAGGGATCTCGCGCTACCGTTGTACGAGGTAGCCAGGTAGTTCCTGCATCTACACTTCTTCTAAGGGCGATGATCTTGAGAGTGGGTGACGATTCGTACTGACTCCAAAAGACATATACAAAATCATCTGCAGAAGCAAAATTAGGATACTGAATATATACGCCGCCTGTTGTATCATCCAAAACCTCTGGTATTGACCAGAGAGTTCCACTACTGATACTTCTGGCATAGTAAGCTTGATGACCATTTGTAGTAGACCATCCAAGGTGAATTATATCACCTATTGCAAAAATTTCCGGTGTAACAGAATTATACGCATCAAACGAAATCTGCTACGGCGCATCCCAAATTATGTATGTGCTGTCCTGAGCATTAAGTCGGTATGCAAATAATAAAAAGATAAATACAAAAAATAGTTTGGGCTTATTGATCATTAATATTTTAGCACCTCCTTATTTTATTTTTTTTCTATTAAAATAAAAATACTTTAAGTATACTTCACCTACTTAGATTGCCACTAGCAAGTTTATCAAAATTATTATTAACATTTTTGAATCCTCCTTTAATTTTTTAATTTTATCTCAATAATATCATTTTTTTTTGTTTGTGTACCAAGTGGTGAAAATAAATTATAATAATAAACACCACTTGGAACTTGATTCCCTAGGATATCAGTACCATCCCAGATAACTTGATAGCTTCCTGGACTATAGTTATAAAGATCAAATGTCTTTATTTGTTTCCCTAATAAATCGTATATAATTAATCCAAAATTACTTCTTTGTGTAACTGTAAATTTAATAGACGTTGATGAGTTAAACGGATTTGGGTAATTCTGATGTAATAAAAATTTTTGAGGAAATTGATTATTTACATTCTCGACAGATGTAATATCTTGTCCCAATTGGCCATATTTATTTACTTGCTGTGCTCTTACTGTAAAGTCAGTTTCACGCCACCCAGCTGCTATACATCCACCAATACCATCTGTTGTGAGTTTTAATCCTCCCCCTAAAGAAATATCACAAAACAAAACATCGTTTGAGTCTAAACATGGAATGCCGAGCGTGTCAAGCCTCTGAATGTATACACCAAGCGGAGTTCGGTTATCAGTCCAGACAAATAAAGATGTCATCGAATCCGATGGCAGCACACCAACGATCCCTTTTTTAGATGATGTTCGACTTATTGGTATTCCACCATACGGAAACACCGTACTTCCATCGCTTCTGACAATCTGCGTGCGAAGGTCCCAAACACTGCCTGTGTTTTGAGGCCAAGAAATCGTTGAATATCCAGATTGTGTAGAAAAATCATAGTTTAGGTAATAGTTTGTGTTAAGTGTGTCGAGTGTCACCCCAAGACTATCCCATAGTAAATTACTAGTTGTATCAGCCTTCTGCAGGTTCAATGTAAACAGAGCTTGTCCATTTCGTATGCCTATTGATTTACCACCGAAGAAATATACATTATTTTGATTGTCAAATTTCATAACACGTGCACCTGTTGGAATTCGTATTCCACTACCCCAAAGAAAATTTCCCAAATGGTTTACTCTCTGAACTTTAAATTGCCTGTCTTCATAGTATAGGGTAATGGCACCAACTAAATTGCTCCAACTTAGTAATACCTTCTCTGAACTGACGCTGAGAAATAAACCACCATCTTCCCAAATCCTTGTTCCTATACTAGATATTCTTTGCAAACGTATTTGGTTCAATGTATCTTTCCACGCCACAATGCACCCGCCAGCACCGTCGGAGACAATGGCTTGATCGCCCTGGTTTGTCTCAGAAAGCGACACTCGCACTCCTGTCGGTCCCCAAAGAAAATTACCGCTTGAGTCAACTCGCTGCACACGCAAACGTGATATCCAGGGCCCACTCATTCCACCCCAATAATTATCTTGGTAGGTAATAATCACTCCTCTCTGTCCATCTTCAACAATCCTCGCATTGCTTTGTTCTGGCAATTCTCCCAAAATCCTCTTACCAGTTCCCCAGGGTTTGTAGCCGTATTTGTTTAGTCGCTCTAAATTTAAGAGTCGGGGATAACCAGTGTTTTGCTCATAAGTGATATAGCATCCACCAGTACTGTCGCTGGCAAGCTCAGGTAAAAGTCCGTAACCAACAATCAAATTATTGTAGGGATCGGTTGACCATTGAGCAAATAGAGTAGTTGAGATTATGAGAGTAAAAATTGAAAATATTGAAAAGAATGAAAAAATTATATTATTGAAACATTTGAATAATGAATCAATGATTAAACGAATAAATTTAAACTTTTTAGTTTTCATGCCAACTCAAATATTTTTATTGTTTTAATTTAAACTATGAATCCCCGTCTACTTCTTCCCGCATCCACTAATTCGTATAGGAGATTAAGTCTATATATAAAATAAAAAACTAAATCTATTAAGAGGTAACCCATAAAAATAACTATGATAAATTAAAAAAAATGTGTGACTAAGTTAATTAAAAATTATTTATTAGAAAATTCTAATCGTTAAATTTGCTGAAAATACAAAAAAAAATCCCTTTTTATGAGACTCTGCAATCAATAATTCTCGTCCTACCTAAAAAAACTAACTTATAATTTTCGTGAGATACCGATATCAGGTGCCAATTCTGTGGATTGTGATCATTATATTAGCGATTTAAATATTATTTAACCGTAAAACTCAACTCTTTCAAAACATTCCCCTGACCGTCTGTTACTGTAACCGTCCAATCGCCGGCTTTATGAACCGTTTTATATGCCCATGTGCGCCAGGGTGATCCACCCATTGATAGTTCGTATTTGTCGGCATAATCGTTTTGTTTCCAAATTATCGTAACCGTCTGACCGGTTCCGTTTTCGACTTTCAACCAGATAAATACTTTTGAGCCGGTTTCAAAGCTGTCAGTTTCTCCGTCGATCATTCTCTCCTGAACATCGTTCCCCACCTTTACATCTGCCAGATTGATTTTTACGCTCTCTGTTTCCTGTGACAATATTAATCCTGTTACTAACAAAATTGCTGTGATAAGAAAAAAAAATTTTTCATGACTTATAATCCTCCTTTAATTGTGATGATTATTATTTAAATGAAAGACTACTTATTTCTTCTCCACCTTGCTCCGTCTTTTTTATCTTCCACAGTAATATTCAATTTTGTCAAGCCATCGCGTATTTTATCAGAGAACAGATATAGTTTTTGTGCTCTGGCTTCTGCGCGTAAATCCAAAATCAATTCAATGAGGTTATCTTCTATCGAAACATTAGTATTATCCTTAAAGTTTTCAGGTAGAATTCCTAAAATATCGCCTCCTAATTCTCTGAATAACTTCGCTGAAATTTCCAGGTCTGATGCAGTCGTCTTTCCTTCTCCCATTATCATGTTAATTTCCCTGCTCAGATCGAACAGGATAGCGATCGCCTGAGGTGTATTAAAATCGTCATCCATTGCTTCAATGAATTTTTGTCTGAATTCTTCTCCTTGAATATTTGCATCGCTTCCCGTAACTTTTCCTGTTTCCTCAGATATATTTCTGCATGTGTTATAAAGTTTTTCCCAGCCCTTTTCCGCACCATGGAGAGCTTCATCGCTGAAATCGAGCGTGCTTCTGTAATGACTTTGCAAAATAAAGAAACGAACAACCAGCGGATGATATTTCTGAAATGCATCCTTCAGGTTAATTACATTGCCGAGTGATTTGCCCATCTTCTGGCCATTGACGGTTACCATATTATTGTGAATCCAATAATTTGCAAATTGTTTTCCCGATACGGCTTCGCTCTGCGCAATTTCACATTCGTGATGAGGGAATTGGTTTTCCATCCCGCCGCCGTGGATGTCGAATGGTTGTCCTAAATATTTTGTTGACATTGCCGAGCATTCAAGATGCCAACCGGGATATCCCGGTCCCCATGGACTATTCCATTGCATGATATGACCGGGTTCCGCTTTTTTCCAGAGAGCAAAATCGGCGGGATGTTTTTTCTCCACTTTGACGTCAACTCTTGCGCCGGCAACCATTTCCTCTATTGAGCGTCCGGAGAGTTTGCCGTAATCTTTGAATCCGGAAATATCGAAATATACCGATCCATTAATTTCATATGCGAATCCATTATCCAAAAGCTCTTTTACTATTTCTATTTGCTCGATTATGTGTCCGCTGGCGGTTGGACTAATATCCGGCCGTTCGACGGCGAGCGCATCCATATCCTCAAAATAGCTTTGAGTAAATTTCTGCACGATTTCCATCGGATGGACTTTATCGATTCGGGATTGTTTTTCGATTTTATCCTCGCCCATATCTGCATCGTCGGTTAAGTGACCAACATCCGTAATGTTCTGAACGTACAAAACTTTATAACCGAGAAAGCGCAGGTAGCGGACTATCACATCGAACGATACATAGCTTTTCGCATGACCGATGTGTGAGTGACCGTAAACGGTAGGACCGCAGACGTAAATCCCTACTTTTCCATCAGTAATAGGTTTGAATTCTTCTTTTTGTCGTTTTAAAGTGTTATAAATTTGAAGGGGCATATTCTATTCGACCATATCTGTTTTAAGTCAATTTATGAAATAAGGTGTAATAATTCAAATTTGTGGTGAGGAAAATGGTACGGCGGGTTTTAACCTGTCGGAGATTATGACTCGCGTGAAAACGCCAAGCACGCAAAGGGAAAATAATTTAAATTCTCTTTGGGGCTTTGCGAGATACTTCTAAATTGCTAGTGTTTCTAAAACTTTTCACTCATTCCTTTCCTCGGCCGTTTGCTCACATGTAAATCTTATTATTTACTCAGTATTACTTTGCGTGTCATAGTTTGATCTCTCAAGTTTACTCTCAAGAAATAGATTCCACTAGATAAGTGTGATGCTTCAAATTCTATTCGATGCGTTTTTTCTCTGATTGCTAAACCATCAAAGAGGGTATACAATGATTGCCCAATGCCATCAAAGAGCGTGATTGTCACTTGATCTGTCCTTGAAGTTGTGAATTCAAAAAAAGTTGAAGAGTTGAAAGGATTTGGATAGTTGTTTGATATTGACAAATGTACATCAGAATGTTGGACACGATGATCACCAATCGACGCTTGACCCGGGAATATTCTTAGCCACGTTGTTCCAATATCTGTGTACCGGAAAATTCCGTCTTCAACTCCAGCAAATAGATTTCCGATCGGATTTACATAAAGTGAATAGACCCGAGAACTGTCTAATCCAGCATAAGTCCAAAATTCGCCATTATTTGTTGACACGAACACCCCGCCACCTAAGGTTGCAGCGTAGATTTTTCCGTTTGGATGGGACGTGATCGAACTGATAAATTTATTCGTGATTCCACTATCAGCCCGAATCCAATTATTGCCATTATTTGTTGATCGAACAATGCCTTGATTAGCGAGACGACCTGCAAAAATGTCACCTGCACCGGTAATCGTTATGCAGTATGTTATTCCGGAAGGATGTATGGTTACCCAATCCAGCCCATTATTTGATGAGCGTGATATACCTCCATCCATTGCGGCAAAAACATCGGAGTTTGGACTGACGCCAAGAGCATAGCAACGATATGAAGGTAAACCGGAGATGTTCACTCTGACCCATGAATCTCCATCGTTTGTTGAACGCCATATATAGTTGCTGTGACTTGCCGCTAAAATTCCACCGGCTGAATCAATAGTCACGTCATTTATTGCGTATTGATTGGCTAAACCGATTTGATGCCATGCTACTCCATTGTTCGTGGAACGAAACAAACCGAAGTCTGTGTATGTGGCAACAAATATGTGTCCATTTTTAGCAACGGCGATACCGTCAATATCAAGAGTATCAAGCCCATACATGTAAAATGAGTTTCCCCCATTCGTTGAGCGGAATATGCCAGCGGTTGAGCCGGCTAACATGTTACCTTCAGTATCTGTGGAGAACACCTGAAATGCGCGTTGTGTTTGTGTATAGAAAGTTTTTGGAAGGGACAATGTAAGCATTATTAATGGCAAGATATATAGGAAGGCAATTCGTGCAAGTTTACAGATTGAAAACAAAGTAGAAACCTTCCGATGTTTTTTGGAATAGTTTCTCATTTTCTATTTTCTCCTTAATAGTGTTATCCAATGTTATTCACAAATAACATCCGGAGGAATACATCCTTGAAATACCTCTACATAATGGGGATCGTTTCTAGTGAAGCATCCTCCAACGGTTGTTACTACATCCTCGTCTATCAGAGCCCCTTCATGTCCATGAATCACTACGAGTGTGCCGATCATCGTATATGATTTTCCCCAATATTGATGTGCAACGCGTTTGCCAATAGCGTGATAATGATGAATTCCATCGAATGTGTAAGGTTCGGATGTTGGTGCAGGGGGTGATTTCGATATAGATTTTTCTATCCATCCATCTATTGGGTTCCAACAACGCATTATATAGGTTATACTTCTCAATAAAATTCGTTGAATTGTTAGCGTACCGTTATTACCCCAAATAATTCTATAGTCCAAGTCGTTCTTAGATCCACAATTCCAATCCCAGGTATTTTGGCTGTTTAATTCTGGCATGTGTAAATCTCTCTTTTTAAAGTTTTCTCGACTTTTCAAAAATTAGTAGCTTCGCAGGTTTTATCAGATGCAAATCCAATTTACTTAGCGAAATATTAAATAATCTAGTCTCCATCAACATTCTCAAATCATCAGGATAATTAATACCCGACAGATAAATATAAATTATTGATAAATTAAAGGCAAGGTTAACTTAAATTTTCTTTTTGAAAATATCCGCTGAAAACTGACCCACTACGTGAAAAAACTAAAACACCTTATTAGGTGAAAAAAGAATAAATTTTAACTAAAAAAAGCAGAAAGTGAAGTTGATGGACAGGGTATGCACGATATACTGAAAGTCCGTCGTACCGGATAACTGGAAGGGTAGGGTATGCTCGACAGACTGAAAGTCCGTCGTACCGGATAACTGGAAGGGTAGGGTATGCTCGACAGACTTAAAGTCCATC
>CAYTID010000052.1:0-6686 GCA_964437735.1 uncultured Ignavibacteriaceae bacterium
TTGTTATTGATATTCTTCGCTAAATATATATTGACAATTATTATACAGAAGAAGGGGGAATATTATGATTGATATTGGATTTCTTCCTCCTGCATTTATTCAAATTCTTTCAGCAGTAGTATTGCCTCTATTTCCCAAAAAGTTTCGTTCAGTGTGGTTCCTTATCGCATCTCTTGCTACGCTCATTTATCTGTGGTTATTACCTGAAGGTGCATCACCACATATCGAATTTCTCAGTTATAATCTTATCTTATTAAAAGTTGATGCCTTATCAAAAATATTTGCTGCTATTTTTGCCATTATAACTTTTATAGCTGGTGTTTATGCGTTTCATCTTAAAGATACCAGCCAGCAAGTAGCGGCACTTTTGTACGGCGCTTCAGCAATCGGCGCCACGTTTGCAGGAGATTTTATAACTCTGTTTATCTATTGGGAACTGATGGCAGTTTCTTCATTGCTCCTTATCTGGGCTAAAAAAGATGAGCAAGCCAATAAAGCCGGTATGCGATATCTAATAGTTCATCTATTCGGCGGAAGTTTGTTACTGACAGGAATTATCTTACATATATCTGAAACAGGATCGATTTTAGTCGAACAATTATTTTTACGCACATCGATTGCTAATTGGTTTTTAATTGCCGGTGTGGGTCTTAACGCAGCGATTATACCATTCCATGCATGGTTACCCGACGCATATTCGCGTGCAACAGTCACAGGAAGTGTTTTCATGAGTGCATTAACAACAAAAACCGCCGTATATGTATTCGCAAGGATTTTTCCCGGATGGGAGGTTCTTTTAATACTTGGCACACTCATGACTTTATATGGAGTAATCTACGCTGTATTATCGAATGATTTGAGGGAGCTTCTTGCTTATCACATAATAAGTCAAGTGGGGTATATGGTTGCCGGAATCGGTATCGGAACAGAATTGGCAATTAACGGATCAACAGCTCATGCATTTTCACACATCCTTTATAAAGCTCTGATGTTCATGGGTGTAGGCGCAGTGATATACTCGACAGGAAAATCAAAAATTTCTGAATTGGGCGGACTTGCACGCCGCATGCCTGTTGTTTTAATTTTATATTTGATCGGTGCATTTTCAATTTCGGGATTTCCTTTGTTAAACGGATTTATAAGTAAATCGATGATCGTTTCGGCGGCAACAGATATTCACAGCTATACAATAGTTTTATTGATGAATCTTGCCATGGTAGGAACGTTTTTAAGCACAACATTGAAGCTTCCGTATTATACCTGGTTTTACAAAAAAGATCCGGAGCCTGATACGAAATTTAATCTGATTCCGGTTAATATGTATATTGGAATGAGCCTGGCAGGATTCTTATGCATCTTTTTCGGTATAGCTCCCGGATTGCTGTACAGATTCCTTCCATTTACAGTGAATTACGAACCCTATACAGGCGCACACCTTGTTGAGACTGCTGAAATATTAATTTTTACTTTCATTGCTTTCTGGATATACAAAAAAGTGCTAAAACCGGAACATACAATTTTGCTAGATATGGATTGGTTTTACAGAAAACCTAAGGTGATGATCGAAAAAATATTTGTTTTAGATGTGTTGAGATTGTTTGATTTGACAGATGGGATTTTAAAGAAGGCTATAGATTCAATTGCTAAATTCGGAAAAAATCCAGTAACGCCATTTGGTCAAATATTGTTACCAAATTCTAAAAAAGAAATTGATACTGATTATGATCCGAATATACAAAGAACATCATTAAGTGTAATCATCAGCCTGATTTTATTTATTTTTATTTTAACAATTGCCATCGGACTTTGGAAATAATTTTTTATATCTTATTAGCGAGTCTCGTATTTATAATTAATGTTTATTCCTATCCTGTTGGTTATACCGGAAGGACATTAAAAAAACAAATCCTCAAGGCGGCTGAATTTGTAATGTGTACAGTAATCTATCATGATAAATTATTGATGCTATCGGACGAGAAATACCAACAATTGTTAACGTCACAAAACAAAAGGGATTTCATAAAGTAAGCTGGGATGCAAATTCTTTTGGTAGTGGTGGTACGAGCGGAGTCTATTTCTACCGGCTCGAAGTGGTCGGTATAACAAATTCGACGAAGTCATTTACACATGTTAGAAAAATGCTCCTGATTCTATAAATTATGATAAAGGACCTGTTTTAAATGAAATTCTGCAAGAATCAATCTTTATTTCTTTTTGTTTATTCAAGCCAAATTTCTTATCTTAAATTCAAATTTTCTAAAAGGATTAAATAATGGAATTTAATTACAAAGACCTTTTTACAATATTGCCTATCCTGATAGTTACTATAACAGCATTAGTAGTGGTTATTATTGAAGCTGCAATTCGGAAAAGCTCGAATATCAGTTATTTGGTATCAATATTTGGTCTTCTGATAGCTGCAGGATTCGCAATAGATACGCTGAGCGATAACGGAACAAGTTTTTTTAATATGGTTAATGTCGGTGGATATGGCAGCTTTTTTGGGATTATGTTTATCGGAGCCGCATTATATACAATTATTTTGTCAAAAGATTATCTGGAGAAATTTAGCATAAATATTGGTGAGTATTATAGTTTGATTTTGTTTGCGACAGTTGGGATGATGCTGATGGCATCAGCCGCCGATTTAATTGTGATATTTCTTGGTATTGAATTAATGTCAATTTGTCTTTATGTCCTGGCAGGGTTTATGCGCAAAAAAGGAAAATCAAACGAAGCTGCCCTTAAATATTTCTTACTAGGTGCATTCGCAACGGGATTTTTATTGTATGGAATGGCGTTGTTATACGGTGTTTCGGGGACGACAAATATACAAATTATAGTATCGAATTATACCAAATACATCGATATTCCAATCTTCTGGATCGGAGCAGGTTTGTTGATGATTGGATTGTCCTTCAAGGTAGCGGCAGTTCCTTTTCATATGTGGGTTCCCGACGTTTACGAAGGTTCACCGACGACGGTTACCGGCTTCATGTCGACCGGCGCGAAAGCGGCAGCTTTTGCCGCGTTTGTAATGATTTTTGCAAATAAATTCACCGGTGGCGAACGCTTGCAGGATGCTCTTGCCGTTTTGGCAATAGCCTCGATGATTACCGGAAATATTATTGCCATCACACAGAGTAATATTAAAAGGATGCTGGCATATTCAAGTATTGCTCATGCCGGATATTTGCTTGTGGGATTAGCTGCAGCAAATGAGTTGGGGAGAGATGGAATCTTATTTTATCTTGCTGCATATACATTAATGAATCTCGGAGCCTTTGGAATTTTATCTATTATTGAGAAGGAGGAGGATAAGAATTTGGCTTTTGATGACTATGCCGGTTTATCAGGGAAGTATCCTTTCTTGGCCGCGTTGATGGCTATCTTTATGTTTTCGTTAACCGGTATTCCACCGTTTGCAGGATTTTTCGGGAAGTACTTTATCTTTGCTGCCGCTGTAAATGCTAATATGACATGGCTTGCTATCGTCGGTGTTTTAATGTCAGCTGTTTCTGCATATTATTATTTAAGATTGGTAGTTGTAATGTATTTCCGTGAATCTGATATTCAGTTTTCAATTCAATCCTCAAGAGTGAATAATTCGATTTTGTTCATTTCAGCTTTGGGATTATTGGGGCTGGGTGTCTTTCCGTCATTATTGATGGATATTATTGTTGGTTTGTTTTAATGGTACCTCTTGTAACAGCCGGAGAAATGCGCCAGTGCGATAGTTTCGCTATCGACGGTGTAGGAATTCCCGGAATTGTTTTAATGGAAAATGCCGGCAAAGGAGTTTATGATGCCATTGTCAGAAAATATGGTAATATCAAAAATAAATCCATTCTAGTTGTCTGCGGGAAAGGAAACAACGGGGGCGACGGATTTGTGGTGGCACGTTACCTTTTTAATAACGGAGCACATGTCGAAATTTTATTAATCGGACAGACAACTAAACTAACAGGTGACTCTAAGGTTAATTGTGAGATCATAAAAAAACTGATTAAGATCGGTCGGAAAAAAAACAATTTGACACTAAAAGAGTTCAAAAATGTGGGATCTCTTCCGAAATTCAATAATTTTGATATTATAATTGACGCAATTTTCGGGACGGGTTTTTCCGGAGAAGTAAAAGGCGATTACTACTTAATTATCGAGAGAATAAATAAAGCGAGAGCCTTTGCTGTATCAATTGACATCCCTTCAGGTGTAAATGCTGATACCGGATTCATTGAGAATATAGCGGTCAAATCGAATCTTACTGTAACGATGGGCTTGAGAAAAATAGGATTAACTTATGGTAAATCAATAAATTACGTAAACGATTTAAATGTTGTTGATATTTCCTTACCTCCTTTTCACAAATGGAAAAATGACTCAAATGTATATTTGGTAGAACAAAGTGATATTGAAGCAGCCCTACCTAATAGGCTAAAAACCGCGCATAAATATTCGGTTGGAAAAGTTTTTGTTTTGGCAGGCTCACAGGGATATACGGGAGCAGCAGCAATGGCTTCTCAATCCGCTCTTAGAATTGGTACAGGAGCAGTAATTTTAGGTACTCCTCGTAGTGTGTATCATATATTGGCAAAAAAACTGACCGAAGTAATGGTAAATCCCATAAACGATACAGACGAAGGTTCAATCAGTATAAAATCTATGGATAAGATTAGGAAATTTATTGAATGGGCTGATGTTGTTGTAATGGGATGCGGAATTTCACTAAATCCTGAAACCTATGATGTTGTTTGGGAAATTTTAAAATCGACTCAAAAACCAATTTTAATAGATGCCGACGCTTTGACAATTATTTCATCCGACATGCAAAAATTTGCAAAGAGGAAATCAACAAATGTGATATTAACGCCACATTATGGTGAATTTTCAAGACTTGTAAATTTAAGTATTTCTGATATCGAAAAAGATCCGATTAATATAACAAAATCTTTCGCTAGGAAATATAAATTGAGTTTAATCTTGAAAGGAGCTCCTACGTTAACAGTCTCACAAAATGGCTTTGTGATAGTCAATGCAACAGGCAATCCCGGTATGGCAACTGCGGGTTCAGGCGATGTTTTAGCCGGAATTGTTGGGGGTTTATGGGCGCAACAAATGGATGATTTTTCGGCATCTTATTCAGGAGTATATCTACATGGTTTAGCAGGAGATATCGCGAATAAAAAATTAGGAGAGAGGAGCCTGATTGCAACGGATATCCTTAAGAACATACCGCAAGCAATTAAAAAAATAGAATACAGGGAAGAAGCATTTGAATAAAATAAAATTTACTTTCTTCTACTTATTTCCGGTAATTATCTGGGCGACCATAATTATAATAGCTTCTTCAATTCCATCAAAATATTTGCCGACCATTGAAATATTCGGTTGGGATAAAATTGCCCATATATGTGTTTTTTTTATTTTTGGTGTTTTGATATTCAGATGGTTAATAAATTTAAAGTCGGATAAAATCGGGATAAATAAAATCTACTTGATAACGCTAATAATTGTTTTTGCATTCGGAATATTTGATGAGATATACCAGAGCATAATTCCGGGAAGAATTTCTGATGTTTATGATTTATTAGCTGATTCAATTGGTGGAATGTTTTCAATTTTATTCGTAAAATTGATAAAGAATACCAGTATCTTTTCGCTTATTAAACAGAGAAACTAAGATACTTTTTTTAAAATGACAGAAACTTTTTTATTTATTATACTGGCATTAATAATGTCGGCGCTTTACTCAGGTTCTGAAATTGCTTTTGTTGTTGCCAATCGACTGAAGATAGAGATCAAAGCCAAAAAAAAGAATTTTCTCGATGTTGTTGCTCATAACTATCTTATAAATCCTCAGAAATTTTTTTCCATCTCTTTGGTTGGTACAAATATTTCAAACGTCGCATTTTCCTCACTTATGGCATTGCTCTTAACGTCGGCATTTGGGATTGACTCGACAGTTATTTTGATTGTTTCGACTCTAATTTTACTTGTTTTTGGGGAAATCATTCCTAAAATATATTTCAGAGAAAACGCTGATTTCTTTATCCCTTTTTTCGCATTATTTCTATTAGTCAGCGACTATTTATTATTGCCGGTAATAAAGATAGTCATGAAAATATCTCAATTCACTATAAAGATTTTTAACGTCACTTCAACTCCTGAACAATATTTTTATACGAAAGAAGATGTGCATAATTTGCTGAAAGAAAGCGGGGAAGCCGGAAAATTAGAAAAAGAATCAGGCGCGTATCTGAGTAAAACATTTGAATTAAAAGGAACACTTCTGCGCGAAATTATGGTGCCGCGTGTCGAGATTGATGCCGTTCCTCAAGATACATCCATCAACGATTTATATTTCTTTTTTAAGGAAAAAAAACACACTAAGATAATAGTGTATGAAGATTCAATCGATAATATAATTGGTATCGTGTATCTAAAAGATCTTTTTAAAATCCCGGGGGATATAAAATCAATACTTCGCCATGTTAGTTTTGTTCCCGAAACCAAATCGTCATCCGATATGCTTCAGCAGTTTTTAGTTTCGGGAGAGACTGTTGCGGTTGTAGTGGACGAATTCGGAGGAACATCGGGTCTCGTCACGATGTCTGATATACTTGAAGAAGTCCTTGGAGAGATTGAAGAAGAGCATGAAGCCGATAGATTAATAAATAAACAAATCG
>CAYTID010000052.1:6696-14283 GCA_964437735.1 uncultured Ignavibacteriaceae bacterium
AAAAATACTTTTCTCTTTAGTGGTCGGATGGAAATCGATTTGGTAAACGAGCAGTACTCGATCAACCTCCCCTTAGGAAGTCATGTTACATTGAGCGGTTTAATCACGGATAATATTGGGAGAGTACCAAAACCTAACGAAATTTTGACAATCGAGAATTTTCGCATAAAAATTCTTCGAGCGACGAAAACAAAAATTGAATTAGTGCAGTTAATTGTTCAACCGGTCGAACCTGAAATTTGATTTTTCGCTAAAAAATCGCTAAATTAAAGCACAAAATTGAAGTTTTCCATACAAAATATAGATAAAAAGGCACGAGCAGGAATTGTTGAAACAGATCATGGTTTGATTGAAACACCGGTTTTTATGCCCGTTGCAACTCAAGGAACAGTGAAAGCAATTGAGCAACGAGAATTATATGAAATCGGAGCTCAGATAATTTTAGGAAATACTTATCATTTGTATTTAAGACCCGGGACAGAAATTATTAAAAACATGGGTGGTTTGCATCGATTTATTAACTGGAAAAAGCCGATGTTGACAGATAGCGGCGGATATCAGGTTTTTAGTTTGTCCGATTTAAATAAAATATCGGAAGAAGGAGTCAAGTTTCGTTCTCATCTTGACGGATCACTCCACTTTTTTACACCGGAAAATGTGATCGATATCCAGCGTTCACTCGGTTCTGATATAATGATGGTTTTGGATGAATGCACACCGTACCCTGTGAATTATGAGTACGCAAAGAAATCATACGAGTTAACTTCAAGATGGGCTGACAGATGTAAAAATCGTTATCATGCAACGGATGCTCAATATGGACATAAACAAACTTTGTTCGGAATTGTACAGGGAAGTGTTTTTCCCGATTTGCGAGAAAAATCTGCAACACAATTAATTGAATTTGATTTTGAAGGATACGCTATCGGGGGTTTATCCGTTGGCGAACCGGCTGAAATCATGTATCAAATGGTTTCGGTTTGCACAGAAATATTGCCCTCAGACAAACCACGATACCTGATGGGTGTCGGAACTCCGGAAAATATTCTGGAATCTATCGAACGGGGTGTTGATATGTTTGACTGCGTAATGCCGACGCGGAATGGCAGGAATGCTATGTTATTTACTCAAAACGGAAGTATTTCCATAAAAAATGCTTCTTATAAAGAAGATAAAAATCCGGTAGACCCGGATTGCGAGTGTTATACTTGTAAAAATTTTACGAAGGCATATTTAAGGCATTTATTTCAGGTTAAAGAAATACTCGGTTTACAGTTGGCTACTGTTCATAATTTGTATTTCTATCAATGGCTTCTTCGTGAAGCGCGAAAGGCAATTATAGAAAACAGATTTTCAGAATGGAAGCAAATTCAAATTAAAAATTTCAATATTAAAAATAATAATAATTAAAAGGAGAAAAACTTGAACTTACTAAATTTTATTGCAATGACACCACAAGGCGGTGGAGATGCCGGCGGCGGATTATTCTCGACTTTAATAATGTTCTTATTAATCATTTTAATATTTTACTTCTTAATTATCAGACCACAGCAAAAGCGTCAAAAAGAAAGACAAAAAATGCTTGATGCAATTCAAAAAGGTGATAATGTTATTACTGTCGGTGGCGCCCACGGCAAAATTATCGGAGTCGACGAAAAAACTTATTTGATCCAAGTCGCTGATAATGTGAAGATAAAATTTGAAAAGAGCGCGGTTACAACTGTGGTCGGAAAAGGCGAAGCTGAAATTCCTGAAAAAATTGGATAATATCCTCTCAGAATGGATAACAATAATTACAAATTTAATTCAATCGATGAAGCAATTGAAGAAATCAGAAACGGCAAAGTAGTCATTGTCGTCGATGATGAGGATCGCGAAGATGAAGGTGATTTTATTGTTTCCGGTGAAAAATGTACGCCTGAGATTATTAATTTCATGGCTAAATTCGGGCGTGGAATTATTTGTGCACCGGTTACAATGAAGAGAGCAGCTGATCTAGGGCTCAACCCGATGGTAGAAAGTAATACGTCGTTGCACGAAACCCCTTTTACTGTCTCAATCGACTATATTCACGGAACCACAACCGGTGTTTCTGCGCATGATCGATCAAAAACTATTTTATCTCTTGTTGACCCTGCCACAAAACCGAGTGATTTAGCACGTCCGGGTCATATTTTCCCCCTTAGGGCTATTGATGGAGGAGTTTTACGAAGAGCGGGACATACCGAAGCGGTAATTGATTTGTGTAAGCTAGCGTATCTTACGCCAGTAGGTGTTTTATGTGAAATTCTGAACGAAGATGGTTCAATGGCAAGAGTTCCGGAATTATTCAAACTCGCAGAAAAATTTAATCTTAAAATTATTACAATCAAAGATTTAATTCATTATCGCATCTCAAGCGAAAAATTAGTTCACCGTATCGGAGAGGCGTCGCTGCCGACACGTTATGGAGATTTCGGAATTTATATATATAAAAGCGACACGGACCCAAACGAACATATTGCTATTGTGAAAGGAGATATTCTGCATGACAAGCCGATGTTAGTCCGGGTTCATTCTGAATGTCTCACAGGCGATGTACTCGGTTCCATCCGGTGTGATTGTAAAGATCAACTCGAAGCTTCAATGAAAATGATCGAACAGAACGGGTCGGGGGTTGTTTTATATATGCGGCAGGAAGGGCGGGGTATCGGATTATCGAATAAGATTCAAGCATATAAACTTCAGGACGAAGGTTTAGATACTGTCGAAGCGAATGAAAAATTAGGATTTCGAGCAGATTTAAGAGATTATGGAATTGGCGCTCAGATATTACTTGATTTAGGTATCAGGAAAATAAAATTAATCACCAATAATCCAAAGAAGATAGTCGGACTTGAAGGATACGGACTTGAAATTGTGGAAAGGATTTCGATTGAAATAGATGCTCATCTTCATAATGAAAAATATCTGAAGACCAAACGCGACAAATTAGGTCACTTGATTTTAAATGTCGATAAAAATAATAATACTTGACTTTTAGACTTTAAAGTAATAAATTAAAACCAACGAATATAGCCACTTTGAAAAATAAGTGGCTATATTTTTTATTTTCAGGATAACAACAAAATTATATTTTATATGAATAACAGTAACGACATAGTGTATCTTACAAAAGAACGCTTAATTGAATTAGAAAACGAGCTACGGGAGTTAAAATCAAAGGGCAGGACTGATATGGCTAACAGGATTGCCGAAGCCCGCAGTTATGGAGATCTGAGTGAAAACGCGGAATACGATGCTGCAAAAGAAGCCCAACTTCATCTTGAAATGAAAATTGAAAAACTTGAACAAACTTTATCAAGGTCAAGGGTAATCGAAAGTAAAGAATTACCGAACGATAAAATTTATATTTTATCCGTTGTAAAATTGCTGAATAAAAAAACTAACCAAAAAATAGTTTATACTCTGGTCAGCCCTGAGGAGGCAAATTTTGAAGTAAATAAAATATCTGTTACTTCTCCGATCGGCAAGGGTTTGATAGGAAAAAAAGAGGGGGACGAAGTGATGATTAAAGTTCCTGCTGGTACGTTTGAGTTTAAAATTTTGGAAGTAACCCGGTAATATTTCAAATGCCTGTAAATTTAGAATTTAAAGCGAGGTTAAATTCTTACCTGAAAGCCAAAGAGATCTTAGAGCAAATTGGAGCATTCCCATCCGGAGTATTGCTGCAAAAAGATACATATTTTAAAACTGAAAAAGGGAGATTAAAACTTAGGGAGATTAAGGGCGACGAAAGCGAATTAATATTTTACGAACGGTCTGAAAATTCAAACGAAAGATGGAGTAATTATTTTAGACTACCTGTGAGTGATTCTGAATTAGCAGTAACGATTCTTTCGAAATCTAATAATATTATCAATATCGTGAAAAAAATGCGGGAATTGTTTCTCTATAAAAATTGCCGGATTCATTTAGACGAGGTTGAGCAAATTGGGACTTTTCTTGAATTTGAAATTATCCATAGTGATTCTGAAGAAGAATCAAAAAAATATATGGATTATCTCATAAAAAAATTTCAAAGTTGTCTTGGAAATTCAATACAAGGCTCATACTCTGATATGATGCTTAATAAACTCTAGTCTTACCTATTTAGTTGCTTTTATTTTAATCATTTTCTAATTTTCCATAAGAACTTTCGGGAAATACAATGAATATTCAAGTGGGAATAATATTAATTTTCTTATTAAGCTTCATAAGTGGCTGGAAGGCTTTTCCGCAGGATAATTATTTCAAGATTCGTCAAGATATGGTAAAATATCAAATCCAAGACAGGGGCGTGACAAATAAATCAGTGTTGGATGCAATGAAAAAAGTAAAGCGTCATGAATTTGTCTTAAAAAAATATCTGAACGATGCCTATAACGACCATCCATTGCCGATAGATTACGGACAAACCATTTCTCAGCCTTATATTGTAGCCTTAATGACCGATTTGGCTGATGTAAAACCAGGAGAAAAAGCATTGGAAATAGGAACGGGTTCTGGTTATCAGGCTGCCATTTTGGCTGAGATAACCGATTCGGTTTATACAATCGAAATAATCACTGAATTAATTGAGTTCGCAAAAAATAATCTTGAATCTGCCGGTTATAAAAATGTCAATTTAAAGAATGCAGATGGTTATTTTGGATGGGAGGAAAAGGGACCCTTTGATGCAATCGTCGTTACTGCTGCTGCTGAACATGTTCCTCCTCCGCTAATCGCACAATTGAATGAGGGAGGGAAAATGGTCATCCCTGTCGGACATCCATATCAGGTGCAGAATTTAATGCTTATCGAGAAAAAAAAAGGTAAAATCATTTCTAAAAATATATCACCGGTACGATTTGTTCCTTTCACAAGAGGAAATTGATGAAGAGGACCGCTTTTGTAGTCGGAATAATCTCAGTTTCGATAATTGCCTATCAGATCGCATTGATGCGGATATTATCGATTTCACAGTTTCATCATTTCGCTTATATGATAATCAGTGTTGCGCTGCTCGGTTTCGGATCAAGCGGTACATTTTTAAGTTTGTTCCGGACGAAAGTTTTACAGTACGAAAATGAAATTATTTTTCTCTCCTCGTTTATTTGTTCCATGTCAATGCTGTTCGGAATTTATATTTTCAACCAAATTGATATTAATCCCTTTTTAATATTGTGGAACCTGTCGGAAGGACTCCCTTTTTTGATATTCTATCTTATAATTTTCGTTCCATTCTTTTTCGGCGCTGTGATTATTTGTTTGGCGTTTATGAGATTCACGGAGAATGTAAATATTATATATTTTTCAAATTTGACCGGTTCTGCTTTCGGAGGAATAATTATTATCGGTTTGTTTTTCTTATTTGAATCACAGGAAATTCCTGAATTAATCGCGTTATTACCCTTATTATCAGCAGTTATTTTTTCCAAAAGAAAATTATTTATATTTGTTTTACTTGGAATAAATATTTTAAGTCTTTCGTTCAGTATCTCCTCAAAAAATGAGTTAAAAATCTCTGAGTATAAAAGTATTTCAAAAACTCTCCTCATGCCTGAAACACAAATTATCAATGAAATACATGGACCATTAGGAAAATTGAGTGTGATTTCAGGTACGGCACTGAGATATGTCCCGGGTTTAAGTCTTGGTTATAGAGGTGAAATTCCGGTGTTTCTTGGAATGTTCTCGGACGGCGAGTGGGTCGGGACGATTACTGATTCCCGAAATGGCAAGCTTGATTATTTGAACCACACAACCTCTGCGCTTCCATATGTTTTAAAAAACAATGCTGAAGTTTTCGTAATCGGCAGCGGCACAGGTTCCGAGCTGCAGTTGGCTTTGCAAAACAATGCAAAGGAAATTACGGGAATTGAATTAAATTCACAGGTGATCGATTTATTAAACGAGAACAGTCCTTTATTAATCAATGAAAAAATAAAAATAATTATCGGTGAAGGCAGAGGAGTGTTGAGGAGGATAGAAAAAAAATATGATATTATATCTATCCCTATACTCGAAGGCTTCACATCTTCGGCAGCAGGTATGTATGCATTACATGAAAACTATTTGTATACTGCTGAATCATTCGAATCTGTTCTCAATCATCTGAGTGAAGATGGGATATTTAGCGTTACTACATGGGTAAATACCCCTCCAAGGCATTCATTAAAATTATTCGCTACAATTGTTAAAGCTCTTGAAAGCGGCGGGTATTCAGAGCCTGAACGTCATATTGCCGCTATAAGGAGCTGGGGAACTGTGACGATTATTGTAAAGAAAAATGGAATTAATGCGGAGGATATTAGTACAATAAAAAAATTTTGTGAAGATATGTCGTTCGATACGATACATTTTCCAGGAATCAATGACACGGAAACAAATATTTACAATATTTTAGAAAACGATTTTTATTTTCAGGCTGTCCGAAATATTTTGACTGCAGAAAGGGAAAATTATTTTACAAATTATATTTTTAATATCACTCCGCCAACCGATAGTAAGCCATTCTTTTCACATTTTTTAAAACCGTTAAACTTTTCAGTTCTTAAAGAAGCCATCGGGGAAGGATCAGTATCATTATATGAATATGGGTATGTAATATTAATTGCCACATTATTACAAATATTCGTTGTTGCATTTATTTTGATTATTATTCCGACATTTTTCATCAGGAATGGAAAAATACGATCAAGTATTAAGTTGAAAACATTTTTCTATTTTTCAGGTTTGGGAGTGGGTTATATGTTTATTGAAATCATGCTTATCCAAAAATTTATATTGTATTTATCACATCCGATATATTCAGTATCCGTCGTTATCGTTTCACTATTATTTTTTTCCGGTATAGGGAGTTTTTATTCAGAAAAGATTTCCGGACGATCTGTTACCGGATCAAAATCCACAATAATCATAATTATTGCTTTAGCGATCGTCCTTTATACAGTTTTACCTCTAGTTTTCAATTCGTTAATTCATCTTGATATTATTTGGAAATATCTGTTATCGATAATATTTTTGGCGCCGATTGCATTTTTCATGGGAATTCCTTTTCCCGTCGGTATCAGAAAATTATCAGGAGGCGATTCCCCTATAATTCCCTGGGCGTGGAGTATTAATGGTTTCTTTTCAGTTATCAGTGCGGTATTAGCGCCGATAATTGCGATGGAATTTGGATTTTTAGTGGTAATAATATTGGCTGTAATTGCGTACTTGACATCATTGCAATCAAGTGTAAAAGCAAGCTATTAAATAACATGGTTTTGTGAAATATCAAATTTCTAAACCGGATCGATGTGTACAAAAACCTTATTTACTTCTTCCATCGATTCGAGTCTCTTCTGAACGCTTTTTCCGATGTCGTGCGAAGTTTGTGTATCTAAATTTTTATCTACCTCGACGTGAATTTCGATGTGAAATAAATTTCCCACATAGTGAGAACGCAAATCATTTATACCTTTTACATGCCGGATCTTTAACGTATTTTGAACAACGTCAGCCAGCAATTTTTCATCAGCAGCATGTCCCATTAAATAACGAATATTATCGCGCGCAATTTCGTATCCTCCCTTTATAATTATT
>CAYTID010000053.1:0-14224 GCA_964437735.1 uncultured Ignavibacteriaceae bacterium
CGTTGGTGTTAACCGGTTAACAGAAACCACTGAAGCCGTGATTAAGGTATCGAGGTTTCCGGAAAAATTTTCCCAGGATAATTCACGTTCGGGTTGAAGATCGGAGTTTAGGGATTTGAGTTCATCACGGAAGAGATTTGCGATTTTTTTATAACCTTTTTTAGCGGATGCCATAGCTTTTACAACATTCCCGGCATATGCCGGATGATTGTCGCCGTAAAAGGTAATAAATTTACCTCCGTCATTATAGGATGTAAAAAATGCTTTTTCGGAATCCTCAGTTGGGAGAAGTGAAGCATCACCGTCTTCCGATAGGTGATGAGTCTGAAAGAATTGTTTCCATTTATCCAGTTTGAATGTATCCGGGAATTCTCGTTCGTAAATAATATTCGGACTTGTTCCAGCGGCGACTAATACGGTTCGAGCCGGGAGAGTTAAAAATTCACCCGAATTTTTCCATTTACCGTTTTCTTCAATCTGTTTTTCAAAAACCATCTGATTTACTACACCAAAATCATCCGGAACGGCTTCAGTAGGATTCAGTTTTTCAATAAACTCAATGCCTTCTTCAAAACCTTTTATGATTTCTTCGTGGTTCAATTTGTACGCTGGGGAATCTGTCATCCTCTTTCTATAACAAATTTTTACACCGCCCCATTTATTTACAAGTTTTACGAAGTCAGGTTTTTCATTCGCTTTTTCAGCTCGTTCGCGTTCGATCCGAACTTCATATCCGTGCTCAATAAATTTCTTCAGGATATTTTGTTCTTCAGTATCAAATATTTTCAATAATTCATCTTCGCCGAGTTGAATTATAAGCTTCTCGTATCGTAAAAGAGTTTTTTCTACTTGCATAGGATAATAAGCCATAAGTTCCGTTGCGGCATCGATTGCAGTTAATCCACCACCTACAACAATCGCCGGCAATTCCACTTGCAAGTTTGCCATACTTGATCGTTTGGCAGCTCCGGTCAATTGGAGAGCCATAAGAAAATCGCTGGCTTTTCTGATTCCCCTAATTAAATTGTTTTTCATATTGATGATTGTCGGCTTGCCAGCCCCTGTGGCGGATGCAATATGATGGAAACCTAAATCCCAGGCGTTCTCGATATTGATTGTTCCTCCGAACCTGACCCCTCCAAAGATTGAAAAATGTTTTCTTCGCATAAGTGTCAAATAGATCAGTGTCAGAAAATTTTTATCCCAACGGACTGTAATTCCGTATTCCGATACTCCGCCGAAGCCCGCCATAATTCGTTTGTCGAGAGGTTCAAATAATTCACGCACATCATAAATCGGAATAGGGGGGACGTCGGAATTTCCCGCAATTTCAGCCGGTAAGGGTTCAATTTTCAAACCATCAATTCCAACAACTCCAAATCCTTCATTCAACAAAAATTGTGAAAGGGTGTAACCTGCCGGACCTAAACCAACAACTAAAATATTTTTGCCGTTATATGGTTTTGCGTAAGGTTGTTCAATGTTCAACGGATTCCAGCGTGTCAGCAAACTATAGATTTCAAATCCCCATGGTAAACTTAATACATCTGTTAAAATACCGGTTTCGATTTGCGGAATATTCACGGGTGTTTGCTTTTGATAGATGCATGATTTCATGCAATCGTTACAAATTCGATGTCCTGTTCCCGGGACCATGGGATTGTCGATCATTATAACCGCGAGTGCCGCAATTGAGTCGCCCCGACTTTTGAGTAAATGTGCTTCGGAAATTTTTTCATCCAACGGGCAACCGGAAAGTTCAATGTTGAGAGGATTTAATTTTACCTTGCCTTCTTTGCTGTATAATCCTGTTGAACAGGAATCTTTTTCTCTTTCATGACAAAAAATACAGTAATCTACCTCTGCAATTACTTCGCGTTTTGAATAACGCTGATCTGTGAGATCAAAACCATCTCTTCTTCTTTGATCGGTTTTTTTGCCGAACATGGATTTATGATCATATTCGCCGAGAATGTTTGATTCAAATTCTACCAGATGATTAAAATCCAAAGGTTCAGGTGTGTGAAAAGAAGCCCACTCCTTATATTGATGTTTAATTTGAGGAGTAAAGTATATGAGTGCACACCATATTTCAATTTTTTCTAAAATAAATTTAATAACTTTTATTATATTATCTCGGGTCGATGTATTGGCGGTAGCTAATTCATTCAATCTTGATTTATCAATCGTGTTGAAAATTCGTTTGCCTTCCATTAATGGCTCTGTCGAATCTAATGATTCATCCTCCGAAAGTTGGCTATAAGCTTTTTCTATATCCATTAAATTTACTACAGAGAAAGCAATTGATTTTTCAGGGTCACTATCCCAATCGGGATGGTTGTAAATAGATTTTAAATGTTTTACAATTTCATCATCTATCTCGGAGAAATTGAATTGTTGAAGTATTTCGGATTTCCATTTTTTCAATGCCCGTCTGATTATAAATTCCTTTTTGAAAATCAGAATATCTTTTTCGCTTTTTGTTTTAATTTTCAGAGAATCAATTTCTTTTTCTATGTTAAAAAGTTTTCCGATGAAGTCGGTTAAAAAAGAGGAGGTGTTAATCAAAATATTTGAAATCTCTACCGGATTAAATGCGGAAGGATTTTGCCGATATTGGTTGAATTTAAGAAAAAGGTCAGGATCTTTTGAATCTAAATCTTTGAAAAAAATATCGTGAAGGACGGCTAATTTAGAGGGAGAAAAAAGATCACTATACGAAATATTGCTTACACCAGGCAAGAATATTTTTTTTGTGATACTGTAATGGTCTCGCATGTATTTTAGAACGATACTTTCAGTTGGTTTTAAGCAATTAGACCAGCTATATTAAAATTAGTAAAATTAATTTGGTGAAAATATAATGAAAACTAAACAAAAAAACAAAGTATAATAAAGGGAATGTTATATTTAAAATAACTGGCTTGTACTCATTGTAAAGAACAATCTCCCTTTTCTTTCATCGTTTGGAAATCTATAAGTCAAATCTGCGCGAAGAAGATCAAATATTTTCCCAATCCCTATACCAGCTTCGTAGTACCATCCGTTTGTTTGAGATTTATTTTGAAGCCAGGTTTGTGAAATTGAGCTGTGGATTATGAATTCAATGTGTTTTTTATATAAAAACGGAATTCCGAGAGCAAGAAAAGGAACGCTTCTGAAATTGTGTTCGAGTGATAATGATATAAATTGATCTCCGACATGTTCTTTTACCCGAATAGATTTGACCACGCCGAACGGAGCAAAGCCGCTTAATTGTGAATCGACTGTAAAATGTTTTTGTGGCGGAAGATTTTTTCTTGAAGTTCCTGCATTTAAATTTACACGTATCACGGGAGAAAATAGATGACTTCTTAAAAATGTTCTAAATGAATATGAAGCTTTCAAAAAATAACTCGTAAAGTGATAGTCGCTTTTTATTATTTCGGGAGAGGAATGCTCCACAAGGAATTCTATCGCATCAACACTAATCAGGTTAAGGAAAACCGGTTCCTGTCCGTATCTGAGATTCAACTGGAATGCCCTTAATTGCCCGTCAATAATAGGGGGATTATCACGAAAATAATTCCCGAGCGCTATAAGACTTTGATTCGAATTAACTCCGACCGACCGGTGCATTTCATCAATAAAAGCTATACTTGTTTTTAAAAAATTTATAGGATTGATAATTAAAAAAGTTTTCAATCCTTGATTCAGGTAATAATTCCAATAGTCGTTTTTTCCTATTAAGGAAGCCAGAGTAATTTGAAGAGAATTGTAAAATCCTGCATCAGGTGTATTGTTGATATTTCTATATATTGATATTCCTAAACCAAATCGTCGTTTGTTATCCGGGTAATGAATTCCCTTAATGTTGAACTTAAACATTTCATCAGAAAAACCATATCCTGCTGATCCTTGAAGTGAAGTGTTTTTAAATAATGTATCTGTGGAATATTTTAATCCTAAAAAAAATCCCTCAGTTCTGTTAAAATGTGCATCGATAAATTGTAAATAAGATAATACTCCACCCGTATCGCTCCCGAGGCTGATAGCGACTCCGGATGGTTTGAATTGCACAGCCATCGTTTTAGAACTATCGAGTGAATCATAAGCAGCTTGTTCACTTACAGTAAGAGGAAGAAATTCGTTTTGCTGCCAGAATGTAGTATCATAAACCACTGCCGATGAATCGACCGTGACTCTTGATTTTTTAAATATTGTATCGGGTAATATTGTATTGAGCTTGTAATCGTAGATAACGGATGTTTGATCGAATGTAAACTTTGGGAATTTAATTCCGGCGAAACCAATTTTAAAACCTCCGCTTATCCTTACATCGGTCGGCATCCAGAATTCATCGTCGTATAATAAAAATTGTTGTTTGTAATTATAAATTAAATCTTTAACGAAAGGGATATTGAATGCATCGTTGGGAGTAACATCAATACCCATCACTGCAAATGTATAGTCTGAGATCAGGATTTTTCCTTCAAATAGGGGTTTCACAAGCGATTTTGGTATCATCTGAATTTCATAAATATCTAAACCTTCTCTATCGAAAGTGCGGAGAAGTTTGTAATCGTAATATTCTAGTGCATCAGGTGATGTTGGACCAATAAAAGTATAACCAATTAATTTAATTTCATCTTCATTGAAGTTCGCAATTTGTCGGACCGCGGCAAAATTTCCACTTGCCGGTATATTTTCAGTTTGACGTCTTTGTTTTATAATTTCTCTTAACGTATCTCCTTTTTGCCAAAACCCGTCTGTGTAAGATTCATTTATTCCGGCGATTGAGGTATCGCTGCAGATTGTTTGCCTCGTGAAGGCTTCGAATTTGTAATTTTGTAGTTTGTCCATCCACTTGCGTTTGTTGGCGATTGCTTTACGGATAATTTCGATCGCGGGATCTTCGGCGATGACAATAATTTCAGACAATTGTATCTGAACTGGTTTGAGCGAAATATTAATCGTTTTATTTTTATCAAGATTGATAATAAGCGAATCACTTTTATATCCGACGTGGCTAAAGATCAAAATATATTTGCCGGGTTGTAATGAGAGTTGGAAAAAACCGTTTGCGTTGGTAATAGTTCCTTTTGAGGTGCCTCCAATACGAATACTAACGGCAGGAATAGTTTGGGTTGTTTCTATATCGGAAATTTTTCCGCTTAACGTAAGAATATCCTGGGGAAAAATGTCAGCTGTTATAATTATCAAGAGAAAACTCAGCAAAAAAAAATTTTTCATTTTTAATTTTCTTTTAATATCTATCCAACTTAAATTTTTCACCTAAATACAATCTCTTTGCTTCTTCGTCGTTAGCCAGGAACTCCGCCGTTCCGGATTTCAATATCTCGCCTTCGAATAATAAATATGATCGGTCGGTTATAGACAAAGTTTCATGAACATTGTGATCTGTTACCAGAACGCCGATGTTGCGGTTTTTCAAATCGTGTACGATTTTCATTATATCTTCAACGGCAATCGGATCAATACCGGCGAACGGTTCATCCAATAAAATGAATTTAGGGTCGGTTGCCAATGTTCTGGCAATTTCAACGCGGCGTCTTTCACCGCCTGATAACATGTAGCCTTTACTTTTTGCGATATGACTAAGTCCGAAATCTTCCATCAATTTTTTACAACGCTCCTCACGATCATTTTGAGTTAAGTCCATCATTTGCAATACCGCTAATATATTATCATGCACAGAGAGCTTCCTGAATACCGATGGCTCCTGAGGAAGGTAACCTATTCCTAATCTAGCGCGTTTGTACATCGCCATTTTTGTTATTTCTGTATTATCCATATACACTTTGCCATCGTTTGGTCTAACCATACCCACAATCATGTAGAAGGTAGTGGTTTTTCCGGCGCCGTTAGGACCCAATAACCCGACTACTTCACCTTGTTTCACTTCAACACTTACATTTTTAACTACATATTTTTTTTTATAGCGCTTAAATAGATTTTTAGAATAGAGAATATTTTGTTGATTATCGATTGCTGTCATTTTTTTTATTTTTTATTTTCTAAACTTGATATTTCAGGTAATACAGGCCTCTCGATGCGCCAGTTAAAATCTGCAAGATTATATTCATTTTCTTTGTTAAAAATAATATTTTCAGGATAATATTTTCCTTCAGTCCCGCCTATTATTTTTATTTCATCGACCTTATTATTATCGAATAGGATAATTATTCTGTCTCCGGTTGTTATGTTTAAACCGTTCGGACGTTGTTGGATATTTTTCTGTAAACTTTCACCGGTGTCTTTTGTTTCATATAAATAATATAAACTTGTCGCAGTAATGTCAACATTTATGCTTTGGACCTCACCATCTTCAAAATTCATCGTAATATTATTACCGCTCATTTGGTCAAACCTGTTTCTCATTATCGAATCACTCCTTGATATAGCGAATGAATTACCTTTTACAAAAACTTTCTTTAGTCTTTGTTCTGATGTCTTAATAAATATCGAATCACCTGTAACTTGTGTTTCTTCATACCATATGAAAGGTTTATTTCTTAACTCGATACTGTCGAGTTCAGTATAATAAACCGCTTCGCCTGCAACGGCTGTTACGTTGCCGCGTTTGATCACTACATTGCTTTTTGATAAAAAATGTGGAATGCTGTCCTGATAAGAATGGATTTCACCACTCGAAATTCGTAATGTATCGATTTCTCCGTCTGAAGAAGTATCTACCTGAAAAATTTGCGGATTATCGCTCAGGTAGCTGTAATTTCCTTTATTCTCAAAGCGATTGCTGAATGAGATCATATTACTTTTTAAATCTCTTATTTTAACATTGCCCGTTGCCACAGTTCGTTTTTCAGAACGGTAGTACGTTAATTCATCGGAGATTAATGTTGCGTTTGTATCTGAAACAGTCACATTTCCTTTGAAAAATATTTTTTCATCGTTGATAAAATACTTACTGTAATCGGCATTTAAAATTCGGGAGCCGTCCTCGACTTTTATTTCTTCAAATGCCTCAGCAGTTCGGTCGTTGCTATTGAACAAACCACGTTTTCCGAATACGAGGAGCGTGTCCTGCCGAATCACTATATTGCCAAACAGCAATACCTGCTCAGTTTCGAGATACTGAACAGCCCTATCGCAATTTAGTATTACGTTGTCTTGAGTAAATTGGACATTTCCGATAAGTTCTCGTACCTTTTCACCATTAATAACTTTTCCGAGAAGACTATCTGCATGATTTAAAGTAATCTTTTTATCATCCTGCTGGAGAAAAACTTTACAAGAAAAAAGAAAATTTATGAAAAGTAAAATATGAAGATATTTCATTTAATATCAGTAGATTGTCCTGTGACTTTGAATATTTTATAATTTTTTAAATCCTGATCAGATTCCATACCGTGTCCCTGTATTATTTCTTTTGGTGAATCAATTTCGACATAAGCATCGGTATGAATTTTTTGGTCTGAATTATTCCATAATAATTTTTCTGTCCGTAAGGAAGTTCCATTGTCGGAAATGACAACCACATTTTCATATGCTACCAAATCTCTGTTAATATCGTTAACTTCGCCACGGTTCGCTGTAAGAAAGGATGTGATATGAGCGTCCTTATCGTAAAAATCAACTCTTATACTATCTTCAAGAATTGTTCTTTTTTCTTGTTCATAAACTTTGACATGTCCTGCATAAAGAATTGCCAGCGTTCTCCCTTCCTGCGAAAACATTATTCTGGTATTCCAGCTCTCCTGTGTGGGGATACTGCTTCCATACTGTGTATCGGAAACGGATGGTTTGACTCTATCTTCGCATCCGGTTAGGAACATGACGAAAAGGAAAATTATTGAAATAATCTTTTTCAATCCTCTCCCTCGGTACGTAGTCCTGCTTTTACAAGATCATGCAAATGGACCATTCCAACAGGTTTGTTTTGGTCGTCGATGATTATTAATTGTGTGATGTTAAAAGATTCCATTTCCTGAATTGCTACGGCAGCCAATGAGTCTTTGCGGAGAGATTTCGGATTTTTAGTCATGATGTCTTGGGCGGTGAGTTTTGAAAAATCTTTATTTTTCTGCAGCATTCGGCGTAAATCGCCATCTGTTACAATTCCTACAAGTTTTCCATTTTCATCGATAACGCATGTCGCCCCCAAGCGTTTGGATGTTATTTCCAATATTACCTCGTGGATAGAACAATTTTTTCCGACTTTTGGAACGAGATCATTCGCTATCATCATTTCTTCTATTTTCAGTAGTAAACGTTTACCGAGATTACCGCCCGGATGGTAAAGTGCAAAATCTTCTATGCTGAAATTTCTCATCCTAAGAAGAGTGATTGCTAAGGCATCACCCAAAGCGAGGGTTGCGGTTGTTGATGACGTCGGAGCCAGATCATAAGGACACGCTTCTTCTTTAACGCTGATATCAAGAATTACATTCGATGACCGTGCAAGTTTTGAATTTGTATTCCCGACAAAAGATATTATCGGAACACCGATTCTTTTAAACATCGGTAACAATTGTTGAACTTCGTGTGTGTCGCCGCTTTTTGAAATGCAGATCACTACATCTTCCTTACGCACAATCCCCAGATCACCATGCACAGCATCGGAAGGGTGTAGGAATATGGCTGAAGTGCCTGTTGAATTCATAGTTGCAACAATTTTTCGCGCGATAATTCCGGATTTACCCATACCGGTAACAATCACACGTCCGGATGATTTGAAAATTATTTCGACCGCTTTGATGAAATCATCGTTTATACGTTCTTCGAGCTTTGCAACTGATTCAGCCTCAATTTTTATTACTTCTTTTGCAATACCGATAAGTTGGCTATTATCCATATGTTAAATTTTGTTTTGAGATTTTAGAATCATGTCTATAATTTCGCGTGCAGCGCCATTACCGCCTTCTAATTTTGATATATAATTCACTGTTTTTTTAACAGGGAGGAGTGCATTTGCCGGAGCCGCACTGAATCCGACTGCTTTTAATAAGGGGATATCGAATTCATCGTCTCCTATAAAGGCAATCTCGCTAAATTTTGTTCCGTTCGTTTTTATAAAATCAGTACAAGTTTTTAATTTATCTTCGATACCCTGAAAAACGAAATCGATACCAAGTTTTTCTGCCCGTTTATCAACTATCATTGATGATCTGCCTGTCATAATTCCGATTTTTAAACCTGCTTGCTTTGCCCTGACAATGCCGAATCCGTCGTGAGCATGGAACTGTTTATATTCTCTTCCGTCGGAGTCGTAAATAATTTTTCCGTCTGTCAAAACTCCATCAACATCAAGGAATATCAATTTTATTTTTTTTAGTTTTGATTGAAGTTTCTGTTTATCCATTATCCGATTTTATATTTCTTTTTCATTAAGTTATCTATATCAACTACCTGTTTTAAAAGTTCCTCTAAAGAATCTAAATTTAGCTGACTTGCGGCATCACTTTGGGCTTTTTTCGGATCGGGGTGAGTTTCTATAAAAAGTCCGTCAATACCTACTGCCGCGCCGGCACGGGCAATCGGGAAAATAAATTCAGGTCTGCCTGATGTTTCACCCTTTCCTGCGCCCGGTAATTGTACGGAATGAGTTGCATCTAAAATTACAGGATATCCTAAATCGTGCATTACTTTGAGTGAGCGCATATCTACAACCAGATTATTATATCCGAATGTTGTTCCCCGTTCAGTAAATAAAATCTTACTATTGCCGGTGGCTTCGATTTTTTTTGCTTGGTGAATCATATCTTCGGGGGCTAAAAATTGTCCTTTTTTAATATTTATCACTTTTTCGGTTTTTCCCGCAGCTTGTAGTAATTCAGTCTGCCTGCATAAGAATGCCGGAATCTGGAGTATATCGGCAACCTCCGCTGCCTGAGCAATTTCATTTTCAGAGTGGATGTCGGTTAATATAGGGAGATCAAATTCTTTTTTAACTTCCTCAAGAATTTTTAACGCTTCAGACATGCCAATTGTTGAGAAAGTATTTCCGCTTGTTCTGTTGGCTTTTTTGTATGAGGACTTAAAAATAAACGGGATTTTATTTTTTTTTGTAATTTCAGAAATTTTCTTTGCAGTTTTTAATATCATTTCGCGGTTTTCGACAACGCATGGTCCTGCAATAAGTACAAAAGGATTGCCGTTTCCGATTTTAATGTTTTTTAATTTTATCATTTCCTAACTTCACTTTTTTTCAATTCAGGCGGATTTAAAAGATTTATCGATTACTCCTTCCGATCGCGCAACGATCGCCGCTACTGCCGCATCACCGGTTACGTTTGTTACTGTTCGGCACATATCCAGTAATCTGTCGATCCCCAGAATCAGTGCAATACCTTCTTCAGGTATATTGACAGATCTGAGAACAATTATCAGCATTACTATACCTACACCGGGAACCGGGGCAGTACCAATCGACGCCAAAAGTGCTGTTAATAAAATAATCAATTGCGCAGTTATGTGCAATTCGAGTCCATAAACCTGGGCGATGAATACTGCCGCCACTCCCTGATACATCGAAGTGCCGTTCATGTTGATAGTAGCTCCTAACGGTAATACAAAGCTTGTAATTTTTTTGGGGATACCAAGATTTACCTGACAACTCTCTATGTTAATAGGGAGAGTGGCAGCGCTCGAGCTTGAGCTGAAAGCGATAAGCATTACTTCCTTTATACCCCTGAAAAATTTTACTGGATTAATTTTTGCAAATATTTTTACAAGCGCTCCGATAACAAAAAATTGATGAATAAATAAGCCGATTAACAGGGTAGCTGCATACCATGCAAGTGTTTGTAGGATATCGAACCCGAATTCACTAACAGTTGCGGCAATTAGTGCGAAAACTCCGTATGGAGCAAGGATCATAATATAATCAACCATTTTTATCATCATCTCACTGAAACCGTCAAAAAATTTTACGACAGCATCCGATTTTTCTTTTTTAATGGATGTGAGTGTTATTCCGACTATGAGTGCGAAAAAAACTATTTGCAACATCTCTCCGTTGGCTAGTGCCGTAAGGGGATTTGTAGGTACTATATTAATGATTGTGTCTAAGACATTAAGTTCGACATTCTCACTTATTTTTGATTGAATATTGGGAGAATATTCGACCATCAATTTTTCACGAGCTTCGACAGATAATCTTTCGCCTGGTTTTATTGTATTTACTAAAGCGAGACCGAGCGATATCGCAAGAATTATTGTGAATGCGTAAAAGAGCAACATCTTGCCACCGATTCTGCCTACTTTTTTAATATCTTCAAGACTTGATGCTCCAACTATTAAGGAAGCTAACACTAATGGTATGGCGATAAACATTAACAACCGGATGAAAATTGTGCCGAGAGGTTTTATATATATCGGAACGGTTTTAACTTTTTCAATTTTTCGGATTTCCCTGAACGATTGTCGAGAGAAATTGGCAGGCTCGGATTTATCTCCCGTAATATTAGTAACTATAACAATTGACCGGGATTTGTCGGTTTTGTTTAAATTTTGAAAATAATTTAACAACTTGATCTGATCTTCGCTACCAAATGTTGTGATAATCGATTCTGTTTCGGTGTCGGAGACTTCAATTTTTACCCAGTTTTTAATTATCGAGGTTAGTTCTTTCCCGTCTTCCTTATGTATAATAGCTAATTCAAATTTACTGACGTTTAGAACCGCTCCGAATATTGCGCCTAGAATTAATCCTATTAGTATTTTGTGATGGAGCTTTAATTTTTTTAAACGAGTAAGTATAGACATTGTTTGCCTGAAATAAAATTTTCAAATCCAAAATACAAAAAAATGGATTTAGATACAATCAGAAAGCTTAAGATTTATGGATATTGTAATATACCTCCCAAGGATTCCGGTAAACAGGATGTTAACAATAAATTTTTTTGCAAAAATCACATTTTTTTTGCATCTTTAATCACTTTAAATTAAAAAAACAGGAATCAATCATGAAATTAAAATCTTTTTTCATATGGGCTAGTTTATCTTTTATGACGTTCACACAGGCATCCTCGAATCTTGATGAGGGGATGTGGTTACTGGATGATATCAATAGATTACCTTTGACCGAGATGAGAAAGAACGGATGGGAATTAACAGCTGACCAAATTTATAATTCTGACAAAGCGAGCATAAAAGATGCCATCGTGTTACTCGGCGGCGGAACTGCATCATTTGTATCAAATAAAGGATTAATATTGACAAATCATCACGTTGCTTACGGTGCAATAGTATCAGTCAGCTCAGTCATGGAAGACAGATTGAAAGATGGTTTTTCCGCACAAAATTATGACGAAGAACTTCCGATTGAAAATATGACGGCTCAGGTTTTGATTTCAATGAGAGAGATTACGAATGAGGTTCTTGAAACAGTTTCGGGTATAACTTCAGCCGACGATAGGCAAAAAGCAATTACTGCAAAATTACGGGAGATCGAAAAAACTGAAAAGGGAATCACTGAATATGAATGCCGTGCGACAGATTTGTATAATGGTGTAAAGTATTATGTATATACTTTTCAAGTTATGAAAGATGTCAGACTTGTATATGCACCACCGAATTCAATCGGGAATTATGGAGGAGAGGTTGATAACTGGATGTGGCCAAGACACACGGGTGACTTTTCGTTCATGCGGGCATACGTTTCTCCCGAAGGTAAATCGGCTAAATATTCAAAAGATAATGTTCCGTTTCAGCCCAAACATTTTTTACCATTTTCAATCGGTGGATTTGATGAAGGAACTTTCATGATGATTATCGGCTTTCCGGGGAGAACTTTTCGTTACCGGACTGCGGCGGATATAGAGCTTGCACAGGACGAGACGCTGCCGTTGACTGTTGATGTGTTTAAGACAAGAATAGATATAATAAATAAGTGGAGTGCAAAAGACAGAGCGGACGAGCTGAAGTATGCTAACAGGGTTCGCGGATTGGAAAACACATATAAAAATTTTATCGGCACACTCGAAGGTATGAAACGCATTAATCTTGTAAAGAAAAAACAGACCGATGAAAATGAATTTATTAATTTTATCAGCCGGGATACTCAATTAATGCAAAAGTATGGAAATGTTCTGGCTGAAATGAAAGAAGCCATTATAGAACTGAAAACTTACAATAAAAAACGCTTATTAATGACAAACATACAGGCAAGTTCTGATCTTTTACGAATAGCAAATAGATTTTTGCAATTTGTGAATAATCCTCCTAAAGATTCTTCCGGAAAAGTGATAGCCAGAACGGATGCTGATTATGCTCCGGTAAAAACTTTTATTGAGAGTGCTTATAAAAATTTCGTTCTTCAAATCGAAAAAGAACAACTATTTGCGATGTTATTAAAAGCAGCGGATCTGCCGGCGGCCCAACAATTAAATGCTGTTAAAAATATTGTGAAAAGCAAAACCGGCGATAAGAGAAACAAAGCAATACAAAGTTTTGTTGACGAAATATATACTGATACCGACTTATTAAATAAAGAAAGCGCCCAAAAGCTATTGATGAAAAAAGATTCAAAAATCCTGGATGATGATTTTGTTGAATTTGCCTCGATGCTCGATAAGGATGACCGGGAAATAAAAGACAAGTATGCAAGGTATGAATCGAGGATTAATAATTTAAGAGCATTATTAATGGAAGGTTATATCGCATGGAAAGGCGGAGCGGCATATCCTGATGCAAACAGAACAATAAGATTCACTTATGGAACAGTCAAAACTTTGGCGCCGCGGGATGCAACAGTTTATAATTACATTACCACTTTAACCGGAGTAATGGAGAAAGAAAGCGACAAAGAACCATTTGATGTCGCTCCAAAATTACGGACACTTTGGACAGAAAAAGATTTTGGTCCTTATATCGACAAAAGAATGAACGATGTACCTGTTGCTTTTTTAGCCGATCTTGACATAACAGGCGGAAATTCCGGCAGTCCTATCATAAACGGAAAAGGTGAACTGACAGGCTGTGCTTTTGACGGGAACTGGGAGTCAATTGTCGGTGATTATTACTTTGAAGACCGCTTAAACAGGGTTATCAGCGTGGATTCGCGGTATATTTTGTTTATTTTGGATAAATTTTCAAATGCGAAAAACATACTAAATGAATTGGTGATAAAATAAAACCCTTATTTCAGGAATCAACTTGATATTTAATTTCCTTTTTTTTACTTTTAAATGAAATAATAACAAAGCAATTGGTGAAACGTTTATCGAATTTTGTTACAAAAAAGAAGTAGTGTAATAATAAA
>CAYTID010000054.1:0-14205 GCA_964437735.1 uncultured Ignavibacteriaceae bacterium
CGAAGGCATGAGCCGACAGATTTACAGTCTGTTGCGTTTGACCGCTTCGCTACCTACCCAACAATATGAGCTGGCGACCAGATTCGAACTGGTGACCTGCTGATTACAAATCAGCTGCTCTACCAACTGAGCTACGCCAGCAAAGTATATATATAAAAATTGCTAAATCAACACCCAAATCGACCAATATGAGTATGATTGAGCATAGTAATATAATATTTTTTTATTAAAAGTCAATATTTTTGAATAGAAATAAAAAAATAAGATTTTTTTTATTTATCTAAGCCTCCTATCCTGCTCTTCAACAAATGTAATTCTCTAGAATTTGGATTGATTTTCAAACCCGTGTCCAATATTTTTAACGATTTAAAACGGTCTCCGGAAAGCATATAAAAAGAGGCATTATCATATATTGCTTTAGAATATAAATTCTTTAGCAAATTATGATGTTTATCTGTTTTACCCGAAGACCGATATTTTATATCAATATCGCTAACTAATATATCTTCTTTATTACGAATTAATTGATAGCATAGTCCTGATGGTATCTTCTCAAATCCTGCGATATAATTAGATTCAATCTCACCGGTTACATAAATTGGATGCTCGTGGATATTTTTAACAATAAAACTTCTGATTACGTCAGTGTATCTTTTTTCAATAACTTCGTAACTATAAGGTAACCCATGCTCAAACTTATATAATTCTTCCAAAAATTTTCGTACCTCTACTTCAGATTTTTTTATCAACATGGGATGTTGATTTTGCAATTGTTTGAAATACCACGACCTTCGCAACAATTCTTTATCAATAATTATTACGTCCCTTCGATAATTTTCTATAAACTGAAAATAATATGATGCAGATATAAAATAGTCCCATTGATAAGAAATGATTATACCGTTTGGTTTTATTGAGTTAAACATATTCATTGTATAATCTTCTACAAGATAATTGTTACTCTCATTCTTATCGTTAAAATTATTTACTAATGGAAATACTGGCATTACTAAGATACCAATTGCGAACACTCTTAATAATTTGACATTTGTAAGCCTCGACATTATCCAGCTGAAACCAATGCATATCCATACAGCAAATAAAATAAAAGCTAATAAAAAATAAGAATCAATATCGTGAATATCGTAATTAATTGAATATCCGATGCAAGTGATAAATAATATCAAAGTGAAGATTAAGAGCTTGCGATTTTTTTGAATCAGGTTGATAATTCCAATAATTCCAATTATAAGAAATATAAAATTAAATTCTTCAGAAACTCTGTTCACGAAGTATGACAACTGCTTTAGTGCCGACTCAGTTGACGAAAAAATCCAAACTCTATATTGTTTTCCGCTAACATGCCAAAATAGTTTTTCAAAATCTACCGGATTCCCCCAATTCAGTATAGGTGTTGCGGATGCACGCAGTGGTAAATATAAGTAAAATGACAAACCAATTATAAATGGAATAAACAATAATGCTAACATCTTCAATGACGTTTTGGAAATTCCGGATTGTGAGAAATATAGGAACACAATTCCGGGCAAAATCAAAATTGTAGTCATGTGATTTGTAAAACTAATCCCAAGTAATAAACCAAAAATAATCCATTCCCTGTTGAACGATACATTTTTGGAAACAATTCTATTTATACCTTGCCCATTATTAACTGCTCTCATAAAAAAATAAAGAACGACAGAGAGAAAAAATAAATGCAATGAATATACTTCCACTGATACTGCTTGCGACCAAAATGTTTGTGAAAACGCAAGCAGCAAAACAGAACTTGCAGACGCAATATAATTTTGGAAATTTAAACTCCGACTTTGTTTCAGCTTACCAGCATTAAAATCCGCTTGTTTCAAAATCAAAACAAATAATTTGAAAAAGAAAAATATTGAAACAGCGGTGAAAACAGCCGACATTAAATTCAACTTGTAGATTACTGTGATATTTAGTGGAATTTGAGAAAAAAGATATCCCGTTAAAGTAAAAAAAGGATAACCGGTCGGATGTGCAATCCCCAAACTAGCAGCAACAGCAGCCAATTCTCCACTATCAATGAAATTAACGGTTGGTGAAAGTGTAATCAAATAGATTACAAAACCAATGAATGCCGTAAAAAATCCTATAATATTATCAGGTTTTTTAAAATTCATAAAATTAACAGGTTTTCAAAAAATTTCATACAAAATATGAGATTTCGATTATAAAAACAACTTTTTAATTTGTCGATATTTTATATTTTTACTATCTTTTGAAAATTTAAAAAAATTTCAAATGAAAATAGTAATAGCAACAATTTTAGCGATCTCAATAACATCTTTCTGCCATCCTCAAAACAATCATGATATAATTGATTACGACATTTTAAATTATTCAATCTCAATTTCTACCGGTTTTCAAAACAAAACTTTCGATGGAAGTGTAGAACTTACTATATATCCCCTTAAACAAATTAACAAACTTGTTTTACATGCAGCAAGCCGTACTATTTTTATTGATTCGATTAAACTAGAAAACCAAAATGTTATGAGTTTCGAACACTCCGACGAATTACTTAACGTGAATTTATTTAAGTATTATTCCGACACAATCTCATTGACAATATTTTACAAAACAACAGCCGATTACTCCGGTGATTTTGATGACGGAGGAATATTTTTTTCTTCAGAAACAAATAACATAAAAATTGCGACTAATAACCAGCCCTTCTTTGCCAGAAAGTGGTTGCCTTGTAAAGATATACCATCCGATAAAGCCACAGTCAGCATGAAGGTCAAAGTACCGGCTCCGTATTTTGCTATTTCGAATGGAAGTCTTGACGATGTAATGTCCGCCCCCGATGGATCAATCACTTATTTTTGGAAGACCAAGTATCCTACCGCAGCTTATTTGATATCATTCGCAATTGGAAAATATGAATTAATACATGAAAAATATATTGACCAAAACGGAAAAGAGTTAGCAATTCAATACTATGTTTTCCCGGAATATCTCGGGAACGCAAAACTCGATTTCAGCAATACACAGAAAATGTTAAGATTTCTCACAGAATATTTCGGCGAGTATCCCTTTATCGATGAAAAATATGGAATTGCAATTGTCGACGGAAATATTACAATGGAAAACCAGACTGTATCATTTATTCAGCAGGATTATATTCTAGGAGACGGAACTGCCGAAATATTTCTGATACATGAACTCGCTCATCAGTGGTTTGGAAATAAAATTACTCCATCTACATGGCATCACACCTGGCTGAGCGAAGGATTCGCAACATACGCACAAGCACTTTATTATGAATATTATCTTGGTAAAGATTATTACCATAAAATCATGAACCATTATATGTCGGTACCATTTGGAAGTTATGCCGGATCGGTAATCGGACAAACCGATACTTCCTTTTGGGATTCTTTTTCCGACCGGGTTTATTTTAAAGGTGCAATTGTTTTACATATGCTGCGTAAATTATCCGGCGACTCATTATTCTTCCAAATCCTCCGGAACTATTCTGCAAATCCAAAATATTCTTATTCAAATGTGACAACTGAAGATTTCATTTTTGAGTGTGAAAAACTTTTAGGAAAAAATATTTCGTTGTTTTTCGATCAATGGGTTTATGCATTCACTGACTCCATCGATCGGCCCGTGATATCCTATGCATGGGAATCATCATTAACAGACGGGAAATGGAAAATAACGTTATCATTAAAACAATTAACCTCAAATATTCTGACCTACACCCTACCGATAGATATTTCTGTTGAAACTCGGGAAAAAAACTATACATTCGATATTATTTTGAAAAATAGTGAAGATAGATTTGAATTGATCCTCGATGAAGAACCTTTAAAAATTGAAATCGATAAATACAATTGGCTTTTTAAATTTTTGGTTCCTTTGTAAATAAAAATAATATTTTAAAACTAAAATTATAAATTACTTATGCCTGATATTAAAATACTTGTAATCAATCCCGGTTCAACATCGACAAAAATTGCATTATTTAAAAAAGAAGAACTACTCCTGTCAAGTACAATTTCACATAGTAAGGAAGAATTAAATTTGCATCCCAAAATTTGGGACCAATTTGATTTCAGGTTTAATGCTATTGATAAGTGGATCCATAGCAACTCAATTCAATTAAGTGAATTATCAGCCGTCGTAACTTTAGGTGGTTTATTCAGGTCGGTCGAAGGAGGAATTTATGAAGTCAACGATAAAATGTTAATGGATGCACGTGCAAACTTGCAGGGTGAACATGCCTCTAATCTCGGATGCGCGCTGGCATATACTGTCGCAGTCGAAGCACACGTAAAAGCTTATGTAGTTGATCCCGTTTCGGTAGATGAATTTGAACCTCTTGCACGTTATTCAGGGCATCCTGATTTTCAACGCCGAAGCCTCTCACACGCTCTAAGTCTGCATGAAGCGGCTCGGAATGCTTCGGAAAAATTGTCAATCCCTTACGATTCATCCTCTTTCATCGTCACTCATATGGGAGGCGGTATCTCGGTCGCCCCTGTTAAGAATGGCAAAATTATTGATGTAAACGATGCCTCAAGCGATGGTCCCTTTTCACCCGAACGTACCGGAGGACTTCCTCTTCAACCTTTTATTCAACGCGCTTTTTCGGGTGAATATTCCGAACAAGACATGAAAAAAATGGTCATGGGTCAAGGTGGATTGATGGCTTACTTAGGGACAAATAACGCTTCCGAAGTAGAAACAAGAATTAAAAACGGAGACAAGAAAACCGAAGAAATATTTGAATCAATGGCGTATCAGATTGCAAAAGAAATCGGTGCTATGACAACGGTACTATCAGGAAATGTTGATGCAATTATTCTGACAGGAGGATTAGCGAAATCTAAATTGCTCACCGACTGGATTGTTGAAAGAGTTAAATTTATATCGCAGGTTTTAGTTTTCCCCGGAGACGATGAAATGGGCGCTCTTGCAAAGGGTGCACTTCGTGTTTTCAGGGGATCTGAGGTGCCAAAAATATATTAGGATCATTATGATAAATAATTTCAAAGATTTTTTTCAATTCGCTTTAACAATCAAAAGTAAAAAGATTGCCGTTGTGCAACCACACAACGAAGAAACAATATTAGCCGTCGTTGAAGCAAGCAAAATCGGTTTGGCTGAATTCAATTTGATTGGTGATGAAAAATTAATAAATCAAATTCTTAAGAAAATTAATTGTGACATTGTTTTTACAATCGAACATGCTCCAAACAGCGAAGATGCAATATTAAAGTCGATAAATTTTATACACAACTCAACCTGTGACATATTAATGAAGGGTTCTATTGACACATCAACATTGATGAAAGCGGTTTTCGACACATCTAACAAATTAAAAACCGGAAAGATTTTCAGCGATGTGTTTATTTTTGAAAATTCATATAAAGAAGAAACTAAATTACTGATGATCACCGATGGCGGTCTAAATTTATCTCCCGATCTCGAAGCAAAAGTCGGAATAATACAAAACGCAGTAAAAGTTGCCAATGCTCTGGGTAACTCTAATCCAAAAGTTGCTATGTTGGGTGCATCCGAAAAGGTGAATCCAAAACTTCCCTCTTCAATTGATGCTGCAGAATTAGCCAAAATGAATCGTGAGGGCAAAATACCCGGTTGTATAGTTGAAGGTCCGATGGCGCTCGATGTCGCGGTAAATCGCCAATCGGCGCTCGAAAAAAATATCGTCTCCCTTGTGGCAGGTAATGCGGATATTCTCGTAGCACCCACAATTGAAGCAGCCAACAGTCTTGCAAAAAGTACGCAATATTTCGCTGGACTCCCTCATGCTCAAGTTATAGTCGGGGCAACTGTTCCGATCCTTATCCCATCCCGAGCGGATAATTGTGAAGATAAGCTCAGAACAATTGCACTTGGAATAATTATGAGTCGAAATTGATATTTTTTATATAAAGAATTAACATCTTCTAATCTTGATTTTTACGTTTAAAATTATTATCTATGATTTAAAACTAATGAGGATTTTATGAAAATTATTATAAATATAGTTTTGGCAATACTTCTCCAGTCAATTGCATTTTCACAGCCAAAAATTCAAATCAATAATGGAAAAAATCTTGACCTGGGAACGATGATCTCCGGAGATAAAATCGACAAAAAGGTTACAATCAAAAATATCGGTACCGATACTTTAATAATCAATGAAGTAAAAGCAGGATGCGGATGTACTGCTGCTTTAATAAGTGAAAGTAAGATTCCTCCGGGAAAAGAAGGATTCCTCACGATCGGTTTTAATTCCCAAGGATTTCAGGGTAAACAGCATAAATCTGTTACTATAACTTCGAACGACACAACCAACTCGCCCCTAGTATTCACGTTTAGCGCTGATATAACTATGCTGCTCAAATTCGAGCCTCAGTTTATATATTTTCAGAATTTAGCAGCCGACTCTACTGCATCAACCAAAATTACGATTCAGAATACGACAATGGAAGCGATAGAGATAACATCAATTCAGACCAAAGTAAAAGGATTAAAAACCCAAATAATGCAGAAAAAACTGATGCCTAATGGAATTACAGAATTATCCGCCGTATATAAAGCCGAGGGGGATGGTATGATTCAGGGTGAAATAACGTTAAACACAAATAATAAAAAGCAACCTCAGATACCTTTAAAATTTTTTGCATACATAAAAGGGAATCAAAAGCAATAAAATGAAGATCGAATATATTCGCCGATTGCTAAAAAAATACCTGGCTTCACATAATCAAATTAAGAAATTTTCAGAAGGCTTGACCGAGAAAGAGCTTAACTACAAACCTGCACCCGACAAATGGTCGGTTCGTGAAATTATTAATCATCTGTGCGACAGTGAAATTATGGCAGTAAGCAGAATGCAGAATATTATTGCACAACAAAATTCTCTGCTTGTTTCATACGATCAGGATGAATGGGCTAACAAACTCGCTTACCGAAATTCGGATGATAAGTTATCCCTTGCAATCTTCGGGCTATTACGAAAACGAACCTATAATTTACTTCTCAAATTACCAGAGTCCGCATGGACAAAAACAGGAATACATACCGAACGAGGAAAAATCACTCTACTCGATTTACTTAAAACCTACGCTGTCCATGGAGAAAAACATCTGCTTCAGATGAAAAATATCTTAAAGCAAAAACGCAGGTAATGCTCTTATATTTTTTGAAACTTAAAAATTTTATACGTAACTTACGCAAACAATAATTTAATCAAAATAAAATAAGGAGGAACACCAGTGAAAAAATATTTATACTTTGCCCTGTTCTTATCAATCATTTTAATGTCATGCGGAAAAAAAATGGAACCGGTGAAAATTGGGACATTAAAGGAATATAAAGACCCTTTATTCGGATTCTCAATTCAATACCCTGAAGAATGGAAGCAATTCGGGCAGGCAGGAAAAGCACGGTTTTATCAATCACAGGGTGTATTCCAAAAATTTCTCGATAAGGGGAAACCCGGTGAATTAGGAACTGAAGTCGTTGTGCTTATTTCTCAGTTGGATAATAAAACTTTTGACGATTTCCTTGAAGAAATTCGTCAGGATATTAAAAATGAGGGGCGAATCGACAAAGAATCGAATACAACAATATTAGATAAAAACGCAATCCGTTTTGATTATACAATTCCAATTACGACTAAACTCAATTTGGTCGGCTATAAATTCGTTTTCCAGTCGGATACCCTGTTTTACGAAATAGGATTTTCCGGTTTTGGTGAAATGTATGACGCTCATGCCGCTGTGTTCGACGCAATATTTAAATCTTTTGCATTACCAAAACCTGTTATGAAAACTATCGAGGGTTTTGTGGCTTCGGAAATATTCGATAAATATGAGACTCCGTTCTTTATCATCAACTATCCTGATAATTTAAATTTTGATAATGTGGCAAAAGGGAAAAATGATTTGTCAATCCAGATACGTGCCGATCGCCTTGATTGTACAATTAGATTTGATGTATTTAGCGCTCAGAATTTGACTGTAGAAAAAGTTTTCGAACAAAACAAAGGTTTATATAAGGTAAAATCGACAAGCGAACGAACTATTGACGGATTAAAATCACTTTATTTAAATTATTCCCCCGTTTCTAATATCGAAAGCCGGGCTTACTTTGTGGTGAAGAATGATAAAGTAATCAGAGTTACTATTAATTGGTTCAATCCTCAAAAAGATATTTACTTTCCCGTTTTTGAAAACATTATTAACTTAATGAAATTAAAATAAAATGGATATTAAAGGAAAAACTGTTTGTATTATCGGAGGTTGGGGCTTGGTCGGAGCTGCAATCTGCAAAGAAGTAATGGAACATAATCCCAAAAGATTAATCGTTACTTCGCTATTAAAAGAAGAAGCGGAAGAATCTGTTAAGTCGTTGAAAAAAGAATACCCCGGCAGGAGTAAAGACTTTTTTATACCGTGGTGGGGTAATATTTTTGTCCGTAATGATTTCAAAGATTTAAGCCGGGAAGCTATTTTATCGGACGACAAAAAACGCTCTATGTTTATTGATGATGTTCTTAACGAACTTACCGAGTCATCATTGAAACGCTCAGCGATATATAAATTATTTTCAAAATACAAACCTGAAATTGTTGTCGATTGCGTTAATTCGGCGACCGCTTTTGCTTACCAGAATATTTTTCAAAGCTCCCTTTTAGTCCGAAAAGAATTAAAAGCATTAAAATCAAATAAGTCCAATAAGCTCCCTGAATTTGTTGAGCGACTGTTATGTACTTTATACATTCCTCAATTAGTCCGCCATGTACAGATAGTGTATCGTTCGATGACTTTTTTCGGAACTAAGATATATGTGAAAATCGGCACCAGCGGGACAGGAGGAATGGGGCTTAACATTCCGTATACACACAGCGAAGAAAAACCTTCCCGTGTTTTACTTGCAAAATCGTCTGTCGCCGGCGCACATACTCTCCTATTGTTTTTAATGGGTCGGACTCCCGATGCACCGATAACAAAAGAAATAAAGCCGACGGCTGCGATTGCATGGAAAAAAATCGGTTATGGGGAAATTAAAAAACAAGGAAAAGCGGTTGAATTATTCGATTGTCCTCCTCAGGATGGATTTATTCTTGGTGAAAAACTTCCGTTAAAAATTCCGGGTTACGGAAAGCCGACCGGCAAAAAATTAAAATCTGTCTTCATTGATACAGGTGAAAATGGAATCTTTTCAAAAGGGGAATTCGAAGCGATCTCAATGCCGGGGCAAATGGAATTTGTTACGCCTGAGGATATTGCTGAAACCGCCGTATACGAAATTTTGGGCGGAAACACCGGACACGATGTAATAAATTCTCTGGACAATGCTAGTCTTGAACCGACATTCCGGGCAGGTGTGATGCTTCAATCTGCCCTGAATAAAATGGAAAAACTGGAAAAAACGCACGGTATCGATAGTGTTGCTTTTGAAATGCTTGGTCCTCCGAGGTTATCAAAATTGTTATTTGAAGCATACTTGCTGAAACTTAGTTTTAAGGATATGTTAACAGTCGACAAAACAGATGCAAAAACGCTATCAAAAAAAATAAATGAACTCATCTCCAAAAATTCTGAGTTAAGAAGCAAAATAATTTCAATCGGTATTCCGATACTAATGGCAGACGGAAAAACTCTACTTCGGGGCACAGATATAAAAATACCTCCTTACAGGGGTGAGAGTGAATTACCGGTAACGAAAAATAATGTCACCAAATGGGCATACGATGGCTGGGTTGATTTAAGAGTAATAAATATGGTTACCTGGAAAAAAAGGTTCAAACTAATTATAGAGAAGTATAGCAAATTACCTAAAGACGATACAAGCTCTCGCAACTTGAGAACTAAAGAATACTGGAAAGATTTTAAAGATATCGAACCTGGAAAACTTACCGGATGGATATTCACAATCGAAGAGCTTGGTGAACGAATGAAAGATTAGTTATACAATTTTGCAAAATGAAAAAGCCCGGTTTTTAAACGGGCTTTTTTGTTAATACAACGATTATTAATATTGTATCCGTCGAAAAATGATCAACTTAAACCATAGAGCAGAGTTGATCAAGTATTTCTTTGAATTACTTCTATCAGATTATTTGATGAATCATAAATTCTTACTTCCAATGGCATCCTTCCGGGCATGTAGTGAGTCGCGCACCCAAAACAAGGATCGTATGCACGGAATGCCATCTCGATCTTGTTGAGTGTTCCTTCTGTAACTTCGATTCCTTTTTTAATTAATCCGCGCGCAGCTTCAACAATACCAACTCCTTCCGTCGGAATTTTTGTCGGAATATTCCGGATGTGCGTGCTTGTAATTTCAGGATCGCGAATTAAATCCAAAGCCATCTCAGCAGCACTTAATAACTCGATGATTCTTGCCCAGTGAGTTGCTAACGTTGCGTGCACCGGTTTACCGCCAAGTGTTGAAAACAATTTTTCATATTCGGCTTGCGCAAGTGGAGTTGGCATTCCATCGGATGCGTTAAGTCGCGATAACGGCGTAGCACGATAGACTCCGCTATCTGTGCCGTCGACCAATCCCTTCCATCCTACTTTCTTCAGAAATGGAAATTTCAAATAAGTCCAAGGTTCAACATGTTCAGCGATATTTTCCAAATACTCACTCGGTGAATATTTTACAAATTCTTTACCATCAGGATCAATTACTCTAACTTTTCCATCATAAAAATTCACCTTATTATTTTCATCGACCAAACCTATGTAATAGGTTTTATGAGAAAAAGTATCTGATAAAATGAGATCAACATAAGCTTGATTTTTCAATACAATATCGTTGAAAACCTGAATTGTAAATTTACCGAACTCAACGAACCACTCGCAATGCTTTTCAATACCTTTGGCTTCTTCAATAGAAATTCCCTTGCTTACCCCGCCGGGGAGAGACGTAACCTGGTGAGTTTGCTTACCACCAAGAATTTTTATTACCTCCTGAGTTCGCTTTCTCATTTCGATAACTTTATCGCCGACTTCCAAGCCGACTTTTTTAACAACACCTAAAATATTCCTTTCTGCAGGAGGGGCATCTGGACCGACAACGAAGTCAGGACCTCCGAGTGCGTAGAAATGAGTAGTATGATCGCCGGCATAGAAAACATTATACAACAATGAGCGAAGTTTTTTTGCCGCAGAAGGAATTGTGACATTGAAAACTGCATCGCAAGCTTTTGCTGCTGCCATATGATGAGCTTCCGGACATACACCGCAAATGCGTGTAGTTATCCGCGGCATCTCTTCAACCGGTCTACCGACACAGAATTGTTCAAAACCGCGTAGTTCCGGAATCTGAAAATAAGTGTTTGCAACTTCACCATCGTCGTTCAAAAATATATCAATTTTCCCATGTCCTTCAAGACGTGTAATCGGATCTATTTTTATTTGTTTCATTGTTGTTTCCTCCTTAGGATTGAATGAGCTAATGAGAATCTGTAAAATGTACCTACAGGATCCGCGATTTGGTCAAGTATTTTTTCAAGCTCTTCCGGCTCATGTGCATCTATAACAGAACCTAATGCGCTTACCATTTTCGCACCTTGGTCAAGGCAATTGGGTGGCGGTCCGTAACAACCGCGACAAGCCATGTTTGCTGCCGGACAGAGTGCTTCGCATCCGCTTCGTGTTGCAGGTCCCATACAAATTATTCCCTGATCAAGGAGACATTCATTCGGGTCGGCAAGAATTTCATAGGGTCTGTAAAAGTTTTTCAATTTCTTCTCTTTCTTTTCACGAGAGCATTCGTCACAACAAGTTTTATCTCCAGCTCCTATTACCGACCCAACCGGCGGTAAGGGTTGACCACTCAATATAAATTCAATGACTGACCATATCTGTTTTGGTTGAGGCGGACAGCCCGGAATATAGTACTCAACTGCGACAACCTGATCTAACGATTTTACAACCTCGTACATTTCAGGAATTTCAATTTCTCCCTCGGGCATCTTAGTATGTGTCTGAGGATATACTCCACCATTCGTAACGATGGTTGATGGTGAATCCCTGAAAACCCAGTTTAAGATTTTTTCTTTTGTTGTTAAATTGGCTAGCGAAGGAATACATCCTTCGTAAGCGCAGGAACCAAAGGCAACCAGTGCCTTCGACTTTGCCCGCAGCAGATGTGCAAGCTCTTCATTTTCTGAATTTCGGATCGCACCATTGAATAAACATAAGTCGATACTCTTATCTTCCATCGCACGCACATCGGTATATTTAAAATCCATCGCAATGGGCCAAAATACAATATCAAACGCGTTGGCAACGTCTAATATTTTTTCTTGAATATCGAGAACAGCTATCTCACACCCGCCGCAACTTGCTGCCCAATACAGAGCTAATTTTGGTTTTGGCATATTTATCTCCTTTTCTAATAATTATCCACATTAAATTTTTAATTTCAATGGACCGAGCTGACGCATTTCCTCTGTCATCTCGTTGACAAGTTTTGCGAACTTATCTCCTTCGGAAGCTGAAACCCATTCAAGCCGCAGTCGTCTCGGATCAATTCCGAATTCTTTTATTAATTTTTTAAGCAGCGGGACACGGCGTAATGTTTTATAGTTGCCTTCTTGATAATGACAATCGCCGAGATGGCAACCCATCACAAACACACCGTCGGCTCCAAGCTGAAACGATTTGATGATGAATGTCGGATCAACCCTGCCGCTGCACATCGTTCTGATGATGCGAAGGTTCGGAGCCGATTTAATCCGTGAAACACCGGCCAAATCTGCACCTGAATAAGAACACCAATTGCAGAGAAAACCAACAATTTTAGGTTCAAACGCCATAATATTTACCTTTCTTTTTTACAGTTTATTCAATTTTACTCCATTCAATTAACTCGTTTAAGAGGGAACTTCATGCTTTCCAAATCCCCGATGCAAACCCATCGTTTCTGCATATTGAATCACATCGTCATACTCTTCTGATGTAATATATCTATTCAATTCAGGATATTGATATGCTTTAAATGACGGGCGGTATTGATCCATTATGTTAACGTAGCTATCAATACAAATCTCTTTTGCAATAAAATCAATGACATTCTTAGAGCCTGCTTTCTTATTCGGTAAAACAAGATGACGTATCAACAGACCTTTTTCTGCGACTCCGAATGTATTAATCTTCAGGTCGCCAACCTGCCGATGCATTTCAATCACTGCTTTCTTGACAACTTCCCAGTAATCCTTTGCACCTGTATATTTACGGGCGTGCGCGTTATCAGAATATTTAATATCCGGCATATATATATCGATAATTCCGTCTAATAATTTTAATGTTTCTACTGATTCGTAGCCGCCGGAATTATAAACAATCGGAATCACCAATCCTTTGTCAACCGCTAATGATAAAGCTTCAATAATTTGAGGTGTAAAATGTGTTGGCGTTACCAAATTAATGTTATGACATCCAAGTTGCTGCAGAGAAATCATGGCTTCTGCCAATTGTGTAACGCTGATGACTTCACCACGTTTCAAATGACTTATTTCATAATTCTGACAATACAAGCACCACAAATTACAGTTAGTAAAAAATATAGTCCCTGAGCCGTTCCATCCGACCAACGGTGGTTCTTCACCGAAATGCGCCGACAAACTTGAGACGACTATCCGGTCTGTTGAACGACAAACACCGTATCTGCTATCAAGACGATTTACTCTACATTCGCGAGGACACAAAGTACATTCCTTTAAAACCTCCTTTAACCTCTCAATCCTGTTACGTAAATCGCCTGTACCATTTAAATCTATATATCGAGGATGCATTGGATTATTTCTTAATTTTGAGCTTCTGCAACAACAATTCTAACACTCGTTCTTTCTGTTTTAATTTTTCCTTGTAATCATGACTGTCGGTATGTCGTATTTCGATACGCAATTCATCATATGATTGTTCAATTATATCTGCAAGAATTTCGATTTCGCTGTCAGATAATTCTATATTCATAACCGTGCCTCATAAATAGTTGTTCATTTTTCATTTTTAATTACTCGATGCTCCTAACTCTATGCTCAAAACTTTTATATTACTAATCCTTCTAACTCTGCAAAAATCTGTGCATCACTGAAACCGTGCCCGGTCATCGCTGAAGATGGACACGCCGCTACGCAAGTTCCGCATCCTTTGCACAGAGCCTCGTTGACGTGAGATAGTT
>CAYTID010000055.1:0-14159 GCA_964437735.1 uncultured Ignavibacteriaceae bacterium
AGATTTATTTTTTATAAAATCCTGGATTTGCCCGATAGAGACAAAAAAATCACCGTCATCGGAAGCCAACCATCCGATTGCATAAGGTCCGTTTTTACATAAGGATACTATCCCGCTATGTGAATTGAGCCATTTAATTGCCATATTTGGATCGACAAAAGCTCTGAACACGGTTTCGGGATTGGATTTTATATTAATCGATTTGAAAATTTGTTGGGTGTTCATAATATTTTCCCCTATTTATTTCGATCTTGACTATAAGTTTTTACTTCATCCACTAAAGACTTATACAGGAGATACTGTAACGGAATCTGAACGACAATTTGTAATATACCGCCAATAATAAAGTACTGATATTGTGGCACATCAAAAATATAAATTAATTCAAATTTCTTTGCAAATAACAAAGGGAGAGAAAATCCCATTCCCCCTCCTACGTACCAGAAGGGGATACGTGATAAATAAGCCGTCAGGGAAAAAGAATTTTCGGTTATTTTTGAAATTGTATAATACCATAATCTTTCTATTCCCCAGCCAAAAAAGAAAAAACCTAAACTAATTATTACGATTCCTAATAAATATATGAAATCATATTGCCAGTAAATGATTTTAATAACAATAAAACAAATCAAAGACGCTCCGAGGCTGTAAGCGATATTCCGTAAAATCCCCCTGAGGGGTCTTTCAGTTTTTCTTTGAAATAGAAGTTTTTGTAATAATTTACCGGAAATCATTTTATTCTGAAGCGTGAATCAGTTCGTTGATTTTTCCGGCTCCTTCTCTGATAACAACCGGTGTTTCTTCTGTAAAATCCAAAACGGTGGACGGCTCTAAAATGCTTATTCCGCCATCCAATATCATGTCAACTTGATTACCGTATTTTTCCATCATGATTTCAGGGTTACTGATGATGTTGCCATCGTTGTCGGTTACGCTTGCGCTTAATATCGGATGGCCGAGTTCTTTTATGATCGTTTGAGTAATAAGATTGTTGGGAACTCGTATTCCTACTGTTTTTCTTTTCGATATTAAGCTTTTGGGTAATTGTTTCAGTCGGCTTGCCGGCAGTATGAATGTAAATGGCCCGGGGACTAAATGGCGCATTACCCGGTAAGCTGCATTGGATACGATGGCATATTCGCTGATATTACTCAAATCTGAGCAAATAAAACTAAAGGGCTTTATAGGATTTTGCTTTTTTATAGAATAAATTTTTTCTATTGCCTTTTTGCTGAAAATGCTGCATCCGATTCCGTAAATAGTATCTGTCGGATATATTATTACCCCGTCGTTATTTAAAATTTCAACGGCTTTTAAAATATGTCGTCCTTGCGGATTTTCGGGGTGAATTGTTAAATACATGTTTCCTCCTTTTTTAATTTGGAGATTTTTGTTATTGAATAGTTTAGTTTAACAATTTCTGATCACCTTCAGTGATCGATTTATTGGAAATATTTACTAAACGGTCTTCAAAGTGAGTCAGACGTTTATCAGTTTCTTCATATTTTTTTCTTGCATTATCAATATGCGATCCTAATGTATCGAAAGAATCGCGCAGTTTGGAAATTTCAGTTTGTAAACGGGAAATATGGTTGATAATTTCTTTCGCGCTTTTTTCGATTTGCAATCCTTTTAATCCTAATGCGATAACACGCAGATGTGCATAAAAACTGTTTGGTGAAACAGGTATAACGCGTTTTAACATTGCGTATTCCTGTAAGGAGCTACCATCGAATGTATCATCCTTGATCACGGTTTCATAGTACACATTTTCTGCCGGGATATACATTAATGCAAAATCAAATGTCCCTTCGTCGGGGAGAATATACTTGGAAGAAATGGAATCGATATGTTTTTTTACATCATTTATAAATGTTTTCTGATAAGATTTTTTCTCTGATTCAACTTGAGTTTCGAAAATTTTTCTGAAATTTTCGAGTGGAAATTTTGAATCTATTGGAACGATCCCGCCGGCAGTTTTGATAATTGCATCGACAGTCTGACCGTTCCGAAACCGGTATTGTATATCGAAGTATTCGGAGGGAATAACTTGTTTTAACAGATCTTCTAAAAGTAATTCACCCAATCCACCTCGTATTTTCGGAGAGCGTAATATTTCCTCGAGTTTTGAAACACTTTGTCCCAATTCTTTTATTTCCTCAGTCGCTTTTCCCAATTCACCAAGGTTTTTTTGAACATCGTTTATTACTTTTGCGGCGTTATCCAGACGGGTTCCAACCGTACTTGTTTGTGATTGAATCTGCTGCGACATTGAGGACAGTTGATGATTTACACTGTCGGTTGTATTTTTTAAACTTTGAAACAAGGTATCGGTTGTATCTTTTAAATTTCTTCCTAACGATTCATTTAATGATAAGGACACCTTAGTCAATTCAGAACGTATCGACTCAACCTGCTGTTGAAAAAAAAGCAACTGTGAATTATCGGGCGCCTGAGTTTTATTTTGACGTTTTAAAATTATTACAAAAAGTATTATTATAAGGAATGCAAAGAGAGTGACTACAAATAATTCCATAAATCCCTTTTTCTTTTGGTTTATTAGGGCTAATAAATATTCTTAATATATTCTAAAAAAAAAAATTGAAAAGAACAACTATTTACAGAAAATTAATATTCAATATTGATTTGAATAAAACTGAAAAATTGTATAACTTAACTTAAAAATATGCTGATTACATTTGAAGGATTGGATTTTTCGGGTAAGACAACACAGATTAAGATGCTTGAAGAGAGGTTGCATACCGGAGGTCATGAAGTAATTTTATTGCGCGAGCCGGGTGGGACGTTAATTTCAGAAAAAATCAGAGATATTTTATTAGATAAAAAACACCTTGAGATGACGCAGATCGCGGAAATTTTCTTATTTTCAGCTGCGCGAACACAATTGGTAAATCAGATTATAATTCCGGCTCTCAAGGAAAATAAAATTGTAATCTGCGACCGATTTTATGATTCGACGACAGCATATCAGGGCTACGGACGGGGTATCGATCTTGAAGCCGTTAAAAAAATAAATGAATTGGCGATTATTTCAACAATTCCTGATATCACAATTTTCATCGACATTCCACTGGAAGAAATATATAAAAGGATAAAATTTACCAACAGCGAAATGGATCGGATGGAATCGTCAGGCAGAAAATTTTATGAAAAAGTAAGAAGCGGGTATCTTGAAATCGCCGCGAATGAACCTGAAAGATTCGTAGTCGTTGACGGAATGGAGACAGTGGAATCAATACATTGTGAAATATGGAAATTAATAAGTAGTAAATTATAAATAATATGAAATCAAATAAATATATACTGATAATTATCTTAATAGTTATTTTTTCTTTTTCATTCGGTTTTATGCAAGCTGAATCGGATTATTTTTTTAAGATAAGTAAAAGCATTGAAATTTTCGGAAGTGTCTACAAGAACATCGCCTTGCACTATGTTGATGAAATTGATCCGGAAGTTTTTATGAATTCCGGAATCGACGGTTTATTGAAATCACTCGATCCATATTCAACATACATCCCAAGTTCAGAAGCGAGTGATGTTGAACTAATAACACAGGGTAAATATGGGGGTATAGGAATTACCATTGGAATCCGTGACGGGATGATTATAATTACCTCCTTACTGGAGGGTTATAGTGCGCAGCGTCAAGGATTACAGATTGGAGACCAAATTCTTGAAGTCGATGGTAACGAATTAAATAACGTTATGCCAAACAACGTCAGGCATTTAACCCGAGGTGAACCCGGGACTTACGTTAAAATTAAAATTAAACGGGAAGGTGAAATCAATACGCTTGAATATGTTTTGATTCGTGAAGAGATCAAATTAAAAAATATTACTTATTCTGATTTTATTGAAGACGGGATTGCACTTATCAGGCTTGAAAGATTCACAAGATCAGCCGGAGAGGATTTGCGCATTGCGATCAAGGATCTTAAGAAAAAAAATAACATAACAGGTATAATACTGGATTTAAGAGACAATCCGGGCGGTTTGCTCGAATCAGCAGTGGATGTGGTATCTAAGTTTATTTCAAAAGGAAATTTAGTTGTATCGACCCGCGGAAGGAAGCAAAATACCGACAACCAATATTTTACAACTGAAGAACCTATGTTGATGAGTATCCCGCTTGTGATTCTTGTAAATAATAACAGTGCAAGTGCGAGCGAAATTGTAGCCGGAACAATTCAAGATCTCGATGCAGGAATAATACTCGGCACAAGAACGTTCGGGAAAGGATTGGTTCAGAATGTTATGCCTCTTCCGTACGGATACCAGCTAAAATTAACGACGGCAAAATATTACACACCCAGCGGTCGCTGCATTCAGGAAGTCGATTATATGCATAAGTCGAAAACCGGATTGTATAAAATAACTCCTGACACGCTCAGGAAAATTTTTTTGACGAAGAACGGTAGAAAAGTGCACGAGCTTGGAGGGATTTTGCCCGATACAATTGTCGAACAGCCAGCTCAATCCTCTTTTGTAAACGAACTGCTAAGAAAAGCCATGTTTTACCGTTTTGCGAATTTCTATAAATCAGAACATACAAAACTTCCCGATAATTTTTCTGAGAATACGGAACTGACAAACATGTTTAAAAAATATGTTGAGAAACAAAACTATAAATTTGAAGACGGTGTCGATCAGAAAATTGATGATTTAATAAAAGAAATTGAGAAATCCAATTTAAACACTGAAATTGTAAAAGACCTGAATCACATTAGAGAAAGATACGATACAATTAAAGAAAAAGGATTCGAGAAAAACGAAAAAGAAATTCTCGGCATGATCCGCCAGGAATTGATGAGTATATTTAAAGGTGAATCGGGAAGAATTGAATCGTCAATTATTGATGATATTCAGATAAAAGCGGCAAAAGAAGTTTTGAAGAATCAGAAAATGTATAAAAAATTCCTAATTGTAAACTGATTATGGAAATTACTACCTTCTTCCTTCTTTTGGTTATCGGGTGTTGTGTCGGATTTTTAGCCGGCTTCTTCGGTGTCGGTGGAGGAGTAATACTTGTCCCTGTTTTAGTGCTGATGTTTACAATTCAAAGTGTCAATCCTGAGGTTTTAACTCACATGGCGATGGGAACAAGTTTATTTACAGTAGTCTTTGCATCGCTCTCGAGTGCAGTAAAACATTCAAGACAAGGGAATGTTTTTAAAAAAGGTGTGCTTGTGTTGGGATTATCGAGCGTAATTTTTGCATTTGCAGGCACATACCTTGCATCAATAATTCCCGGATGGTGGCTCAGGAAAATATTTAGTTTTGCGATTCTCTTCGTTTCCCTCATGCTGTTATTTGAAAATAGTAAAAAAGAGTTTACAGGTGAATTCCAACCGAAAATTTTTCGACTCGTTTGGATAGGTTCGGTAGTCGGTTTGTTCTCTTCAATGACGGGAGTAGGTGGAGGAGTTTTTTTTGTTCCCCTTTTGTATTTTTTTGTTAGTTTTCCGATAAAATTAGCTATCGGGACATCATCGACGACAATTTTATTGACGGCAACGACAGCCGTTGCAGGATATATTATTAATGGTTGGGGAAACAGTCATCTTCCCTCAAATACAATAGGATTTGTTGATTTTTTACAGGCATTTCCGTTAATTATAGGCACAGTGATATTTGGTCCTGTCGGAGCAACAATCGCACAAAAAACAAAATCGGAGCGATTGAAAAAAATTTTCGCTGTCTTTTTACTAATAAATGCTATACTAATGTTCATCAAATAATAATCTTATGAATATCGACGGAATAATTATTGCAGTTATAACAGGATTGCTGATCTGGATTGGACATATATGGGTAGTTAAGTTATTCCAGTGGTCAGGTACAAAATTGTGGTTCATTCCATTAGTAATCGGAATTATTCTTCTCGGCATATCCCTTTTTACAGAAAATTTTATTGTTTCTTCAGCATCTGCAATAGGAGCAGTTACTTTTTTTTGGGGAATAAAGGAGTTGTTTGAGTACAGAAACAAAAATGTTCGTAAACAATAATAAATTGAAAGATTAATTATATGGCTAAACCTACTACAGAACTATTTACTGCAGGCAAATTATCAAAGATGTATGGAGTAACACCCTCCGAAATTAAACAGGCGATCAAAGCCTCCAAAGTAAAACCTGATACAATTAAAGGCGGATGTTCATATTATGGACATTCTGCTGCCGACAAAATTAAAAATTTCTTAAAAAAATAATTTTTTAGCAGGAATACAAATTACTTATTGAGAAGCTCCGTAGTATAATAAATCTATAAGTTCACGAAATTAAAATCAGAATGTACGTTTCACGGTAAAGCTTTCCCCGATATCTTCATTCCATAATTCAGGATTTAATGAAATGAAATCTTTCATCATCCTTATGCATTGATTATTATTCATTATCTCGAGCCTAGTCCCATGTGATCTCAGATAATCCTCCGGACCTTTAAAGTTAATATTTTCACCGATAACAACTTTTGGAATTTTGTATAATAAAATTGCACCACTGCACATTTCGCAGGGAGAGAGAGTTGTGTAAATAACGGCACGTTTGTAATCTGTTATTTTAAGTCTTCCGGCGTTTTCCAGACAATCCATCTCTGCGTGGAGTATTGTACTTTGTTTTTGAATCCGTTGGTTGTGTCCTTTAGCAACAATTTTATTATCAATTGTCAGAATGGAACCAATAGGAATTCCACACTCTGATAATCCCTTCTCCGCTTCTCTAATCGCTTCTAATAAAAATTTATTCATAATATTAGCGCAAAAATTCTTGCAGGACTTCCCGATCCGCCTTCAGTTTTCAAAGGGGCGATTATTATAGCCGGAACAATCGGTGTGAGTTTATCGATATTGGCTAAATTTTCCAGTGCGAATTTATTTTGAGAAAACAATATTTTATGAACTGAAAAATCATCTGAGATCCCCGGATCAATGCTTAGGGTGTCGATCCCTAAACCGTTTATATTCCTTTCGAAGAGTAAAAATTCCACAGCTTCCTTTGAAAAACCGGGGAAATGCATAAAGCCGCTTTCGTCTTGGTTTATAAATTCTTTTTTAGTCTGCCATTTTGCACCCCATCCCGAATTCATCATTACAACTGAGTTTTCAGGAATTTTTCCGTTATGAACTTCCCAATTTGTAATATCTTCTATCGACATTGAATAATCAGGATTTATATTGGCTTTCACTCTTACATCGATAACAGCACCGGGACATATTAAATTTTCGGCTTGTATTTGATCGATTGTTTGATTTCCTTCTACACAATGTGCAGGGGCATCTATATGAGTACTGTAATGCTCGGGTATCTCTATTACCCTGGAAATAAATCCGTGATCTTTATAAGTCGTTAGTAATTTGGTTGAAAAAATTTGCGGTCCAGGTTCACTAATTGAGGGCCAGGAGGGTTCCAATCCGTTAATCGAATATGACAAGTCGATAATTTTACTATAAGATAAAATTTTCATGTGCCATATAGTGTTGTTGCTTTCAATGTATTTTTTAAAAGCATAGCGATAGTCATCGGACCGACACCACCGGGGACAGGTGTAATAGCTCCGGCAATTTTTACTGCTGATTCGAAATGAACGTCGCCAACAATTTTATAGCCTATCGGTTTTGAGGGATCGGGAACTCTGTTTACCCCGACATCAATAACGACTGATCCGGGTTTGATCATATATCCTGAAATCATTTCTGCTTTTCCTATAGCACAAATAAGGATATCGGCTTGTTTGGAGTAGAGGGTGATATTTTCAGTTCCGGTATGAGCGATAGTAACAACGGCATTTGCTCCTGTTTGTTTTTGAAGTAAAATATTTGCTACCGGTTTTCCTACAATATTACTCCGACCTAAAACAACTACATGTTTACCCGACGTTTCAATCCCGCTTCTTGATAACAACTCTTGAATTCCCGAAGGAGTTGCAGGGCGTAGACAATCCTGCCCGATAACTAATTTTCCAACATTAACAGGATGAAAACCATCGACATCTTTTTGAAAATCGATCGCTTCTATAATTTTGTTTTCATCTATATGCGAAGGGAGCGGAAGCTGAACAAGGATACCGTGAATTTTTTTATCATGATTGTATTTATCAATTAATTCTAAAACTTCTTTTTCTGTTACGGTTGAATCGAGTATTTCTGTTTTATGAAAGAAACCAACGTCGTCACAAGCTTTATTTTTCATTTTTACGTAGCTCTGGGATGCAGGATTATCGCCTACTAAGATAAAAACTAGCCCCGGATTTATCCCTTTATCCGATATAAGTTGCAGCGTTTGAGTTTTTACTTCAGATTTTATCTCTTCTGAGATCTTTCTGCCATCGATGATTTTTACCTGCATAGAATTTTTAATTTTGTTTATTCGAATTTTGGAAATACAAAACTCTCGAATTTTAAAGCTGTCCCTTTTTCAAGATCGATTCTGATATAAGCACCGCAAAATCGGATGTCGTGGCTCGCCATTTCATACTTGTAAGGTACACCGTGTAAAAATCTTTTTATGGCGACCTCTTTTTTCATTCCGATCACCGAGTCGTAAGGTCCGGTCATTCCGACATCAGAAATAAAGGCAGTTCCTTTGGGGAGGATTCTACCGTCTGCAGTGGGAATGTGTGTGTGAGTTCCGATTACTGCACTTACTCTGCCGTCTAAATACCATCCGAGTGCGATTTTTTCAGCAGTTGCTTCGGCATGCATATCGACGATAATAATTTTTGTCTGTTCTTGAATTTTCTGTATTGCCCAATCAGCAGTTTTAAATGGATCGTCGATCGGCTGCATATAAACTCTTCCCTGAAGATTAATTACACCGATTTTTAATTTTTCACTGTAATTGTAGACAATATAACCATTTCCGGCATTTTCGCGCGGGTAGTTCAGAGGACGAATTATTGATTTATTTTCGGAGAGCAGCTTTCTTGTATCCCATCTGTCCCATAAATGATTCCCGCCGGTAATTACCTGAATACCTGCTTTAAATAATCTGTCGGCAGCTTCTTTTGATATCCCCTTCCCATCGGTCAGGTTTTCCCCGTTTGCAATGCAAAAATCGATGTTATATTTTTGAATATAACTTTTAATAATCGTTTCTGTCAGTTCAAGACCGGGATTACCGATAATATCACCTATAAAAAGTACGTTCAGATGTTGTTTGTCCATTTTGAAAAATTCTTATTTTTAACAAACAATATAAGAATAAATTTATAAACTGAAAATTACGATTTCCATTGAGTTATTAATTTTTTTGCGTTTTTAATCATATGAAAAACTTCATCAATATGAAACGGTTTGTTGCATAGGAAATCGACACCTGTATTTGAAATATCCTGGTCTTTCAGGTCTCTGCCCCATCCGGATATTAATATTACGGGAACTTTAGCATTTTTGGTTTTAACAGCTTTTGCGACTTGCCAGCCGTTCATCTCAGGCATTCCAAGATCAGTAAACACTAAATCGAAATTATCTTTGTAAAATTTTTCTATCCCGTCTTTTCCATCCTTTGCTAAGGTAATCTGGTGCCCTGATTCCGATAAAATTTCTCCCAATAATAGTCTTAATTCTTCTTCATCATCGATGATAAGAATTTTCAGTTGGTGTTCATCCTGAAGCGGAGGAGTTTGAATTGTATAATCATGAGGCTGGTTAACTACCTCATTCTCTATACAGATTTTCGGGAAAATTATGGTGAAAACAGTTCCTATGCCTAATTCACTCCTGACGCTGACTTCTCCTTGCCTTTTGCTAACTAAAATTTTTACCATAGCCAGCCCAAGACCTGTTCCTTTTTCCCCTTTAGTAGTGAAAAAGGGGGTAAAAATTTTGGACACTGTCTCTTTATCCATACCGGTACCATTATCCTGTATTTCAATAGAAAACATTCTATCCAGATTTTTTGTCTTAATGGTAATAATCCCGCCGTTTGGTAATGCATCGACAGCGTTGAGGATAAGATTTGTGAGTATCTCTCTTAATTCCTGTCCGCTTCCGAGTACAATAGGTAAATTGGCAAGTTCCTTTTGAATTTCAATTTTAATTCCTTTTTGTTGTGCGAAATCTTTCCATCTGGTTTGTGTGAGTTGTATGGTATCTTCGATGATTTTTGTTACATCGAGGGCGGAGGCATTATCTTCCACTTTTTGTTTTGAAAAATCCTGCAATCTTTTTACGGTATCAGCTCCATCCTGAGCCGCTTTAAGTATGATCTCGAGGTCAGCTTTTGCCCTTGTATCGGTGGTTTTTATCTGAAGCAATTGTGTACGACCCTGAATAACCGTCAGCAAATTATTGAAATCGTGTGCGACTCCGCTGGCAAGATTTCCTATTGCTTTTAATTTTTCACTGTGGATTAATAAATTTTGTGATTCTCGAAGTTGTTCATAGGATTTTTTAAGGTCTTCATTTGCTTTAATCAATCTTGAATACAAATTTGCGTTCTCAAGAGCTGAATTTAGCTGTGCGGAATATAAATTAAAGATCGGAATATCCTCTTCTGTAAATTCATCCGAATTGATGGCTGCGATGCCGATTACTTCGTTAAATACAATTAATGGGAGAAAAATTGTGAATTCTTTATATCCAAGTTCTTTTAATGCTACTTCAATTGCGTTGTTCGGGATTTGATATTTAAGCAGATTTATCATTCTCCCGATCGAATTATCATTGAAAATAGTTTTCTTTCGCTCAACAACATCCTCAAATGTTGGATGCCCTTTAATAGGAATTTTCAGGTCGCTCAAATTAATTCTATTAATTTTTTCAGCTGCTTTTAGAATGTTAGGATCAAATGTCGTTAGCTTGGTCCTTATCGCACTCCCTTCCTTCATTAAAATTAATAGATTATGATTTAACCGGCGGATGGCTTTTGCCATTGAATCGAAAAGTTCCTCTTCAGTTTTTGAACGTGAAAATGCCTGAGATGCTATTAGTAAAGAAAGTATTTGTTCCTGATGTCGCTTTTTGTCAGTAACATTTCTCCCGATACCGCGATATCCGATTATGTTTGCATTGTCATCATACACTACAGTCGCTGTTTCGAGTATTGTTATCCGGTCATTGTGTTTGGTTTTAAGATGCAGTTCGTAATCTATAACAAATCCGTTTCCGGCGATTTCTTGTTTGAACTTTTCCCGGTCTTCGGGAAAAACAAATAAATCTTTTCCTACATCGAGGTCCAGTATTTCTTCTTTTGAATTATAACCAAGCATCTCTATTCCGGCTTGATTGATAGAAATAAATTTTCCTTCAGCGCTTGTTTCGAATACGAAATCTTTTGACTCCTCAAATAAATGCTGATATTTTAATTCGTTTAAATAAGCTTGTTTTTCAAGGAGTTTTTTTTCAGTTATATCTTTAATAAAATTCGAGATACCGATTATTTGTCCTGTATGATCGAAAATGGGAGAGAGCGTAATTAATAAAAATATTTCTGTTCCATCCTTTCTAATTCTCTCGACTTCCAGATTATAAAGTTTCTCGCCTTCGAGAGCTTTCTTATAGTACTCAAGAGACTCTGTAAATTTATCCTCGGGAATTGTTATTGAAAGGTCTTTGCCGATAATTTCGCCGGATTTATATCCGTAAATTTTTTCGCACGCTTTGTTCCAAGTAACTACTTGTAAATTTGTATCGGTGGTCGCTATACCGTCGCCGGAGTTCGTAATAATATTCTCAAGATAAGCCTTCGTTTCATTTATCTGTTGTTCAAGAATTTTTAAGTCAGTAACATCAATTCCATTCGCTATCAAACCGGTAATATCTCCGTTTTTATCATAACGTGGATTGATATTAAATATTATATGTTTTGTACTTCCGTCTCTTGTTGCAACAGTAGTTTCGAATCCCTTAAGCGGATTTCCTTTCAAGATAAAATTTATTTTTTCGTTGAATTTTTCTTTCTTTTCATCTTTTCTGATAAACAGATCGAAATAATTATTCCCTTTTATTTCTTCCTGGGCATATCCGAATAATACTTCGGCTGTATGATTGTAAAAAAGAATATTTCCGTCAGTATCAAAGAAAATGAGAATACCGTTTATATTTTCAAGAAGAGTACGATACCATTCCTCTGATTCACCCAATTTGTTCTCCAGTGATTTCAATTCAGATATATCATGGGAAATTCCTAATATTGCGTAAGGTACACCTTCATCGGATGAAAGCAGCTTATTCAGTAATCTGATTCGAACATGTTTGCCGTCTTTTCGGATTTCTTCTAATTCCCCGGACCAATACCCGTTCATAAGGACTTCATCTGTAATTCTCAACATTTCCTTTTCGAGCGCAGGATTATTATTCGCCATAGTGAGAATGTTTTTTCCGATTATTTCCACGGGGCGATATCCCCACATCTGTGCTTTGCATTCGTTTATAAAAATTATCTTATTCTCTAAATCGGTCAATACAATTCCGTCATTGATATTCAAAATAATATCGGAAAGTAAGTGCAATTTTTTTTCATTCTCTTTTTGGAGAGTTATATCGAAGCAACTGATTAATACCGCGACATTCTTTCCGGTTTCATCAGTAATATGATTTAATTTTAATTCTAAATATACTTTCGTCTGAAATTTTGTCTGTAACAAAACTTCACAATCAATAAACCCTTCCGATTTTATAACTGTTAATATATTTTGATTCTTATGTTTTGGTCCGAAGTCTAAGGAGAAATCAAGGTCTAAATGCTTTCCGATAACTTCATTTGTACACCAGCCGAATAATTTTTCTGCGGATTCGTTCCAGAAAAGAATTTTTGTGTCTAAATCTGTTATCAGTATCGGATTATTAATTTTTTCCAGTAAACGGGTGTCGAATTTTATTGCTTTTAACTGATTATCTGGATTGCTGATTTTATTCGATAAAATTGAGGAGATGTAGGAGTAAATATTTTCTCTTAATACAAAACTGATATTCGTTTTTCCTTGAATTCTCGACATTAATTGATTTTCGTCGTTATCTTCCGAAATAATTATATAACATATATCGGGATTTTTTTCTGATAATATGATTAGATCATTTAAAATATTTGTTATAACAAAGGAATCGATGATAATTATTTTGAAATCATCTGAGTCGAAAATATCGATCGCAATCGGTGGTTGAGCGTGGCTAAGTTCAATTAGTATATTATTTTGAGAAAAATAATTTTGAAATGTTTTGAGGTTGACCGGATTATCGGTTATATATAAAATTTTGTTCACGAACTGATATTGATATATCTTTTAAGTTTTTATAATAATTTTTGACAAGATAGTCTGATCGTTCTTTATTTTTGTTCTAGTCATTCTGATGTTGGATATTTGCACTTCAATTTTGTCCAGATTGTCATTCACCATTTTGATATACTTATTTTTATTTTCCTCTGTGAGATTCTGATTTTGCAACTGAAAGATTGCCAAACGAATTACTCCCAAAGGATTATTGATATCATGGGTTATTGAGGTGAGGCTTGTGTTCAGGGCGGCGAGGTTATTTCTGATTGTATCAAATTCGTCTGCTTTTTTCCTGATCTCGGAACTCTTCAATACACTTAACAATGTCCAGGGAAAAGTCGGCAGATCAAGTTCGACAATATTTAAAGTGTCGTCAATGCCTGCTTCTCTTTCAGTAAAAGTTAGTTTTGCTTCGCTTACTTTTGTCATTTGTAATATAGGCATATTGAAATTTTTTTCGCGAAAAAATTTTGCTATTGAAACTGAGCTTTCTGTTTCTAATTTTTCACCGAGCAGCACAAGATCGAATAAAACATACTTATTAATTAAAGAGCTGACGATTGATTGGTCAGTGTCTCTCTGAAGAATTACCTTTTCTTTCAGCGAAGAGGAGAGTTTATTTTCAAGAAACTCATTTGATAAATCTGTTGGATCAATTATCGCAATATACATTTATTTGGTTTTCCATAGAATTAGACAAATGAAAATAGATATTATTTAATAAAATATCAAGCGTTTTTACCGATATACTTGAACTTGTTGACGTGAATCAAAGTTTTTCAATAGCAAACTGTTTATTTCCCATGAAGCACGATTGTTTTCATAGGATAACCGAAGGTAGTGCCTATGACAAACACCTCCCTGCCATCGGTCCAGACGGAATTGAACGTTACCCCATCCATGCGTAGATGTGTGAATTCAAACC
>CAYTID010000056.1:0-14105 GCA_964437735.1 uncultured Ignavibacteriaceae bacterium
CATTTGTAACGACAAGTAATATTAGCACACACCGAAAATATTTAAAGAAGATTGGCTTCTCTCAGTCATCAGATAAGCCCTACTTGTTTCGGAAAGAAATATAAAACCACAATTTGTATTATCGGTTGGGCTAACTTCCTGAAAGTTTTTCATAAAATCCTTGTAGAGTTCGTTCCTCAGAACGAACTTTTAAGTCAGTGTCCGATTTGGTAACTTGCCCGACAGCAGGCGGGTCGGACTCTAAGGGAGGGTTAAAACCAAAAAGCCCCAAGCCTTTAATGGCTCAAGATTTTGTATTATCGGTTGTGCTAACCTCCTAAAAATTTCTCGTAAAATCCTTGTAGAGTTCGTTCCTCAGAACGAACTTTTAAGCCAGCGTCCGATTTAGTATCTTGCCCGACAGCAGGCGGGTCGGACTCTAAGGGAGGGTTAAAACCAAAAAGCCCCAAGCCTTTAATGGCTCAAGATTTTGTATTATCGGTTGTGCTAACCTCCTAAAAATTTCTCGTAAAATCCTTGTAGAGTTCGTTCCTCAGAACGAACTTTTAAGCCAGCGTCCGATTTGGTAACTTGCCCGACAGCAGGCGGGTCGGACTTTAAGAGACTTTAATTCCTTTGCAATCCGAGGGGGTTTAAATATATTTAGTATTTTTGATGTCTGATTTTTTGTTCAAGTTTTAGGTGCGTCTCGGCAGAGATATTCAACTCTTCTCTTAAAATTTCCAGCATCTCCTGATTCTCGATTGAGATAGAACCGCCACTCCAAAGATTTTTCATATTTTCCTCATAACAAGACAATCGAATTTCTTTTTCTATCTGCTGGTGTTCAATTTCAGAAATTTCAAATTCCGCTTTTCTTGTTTCAACTATCGCCTGTTCTTCGATGCTTAGTTTTCCGTCTATCCAAACATCATGTAAAGTTCTTCGATATGAATCATAAATTTCAGTTCTCGGAAGTTCTTTTATTTTAGTGTATTCCAGTTCCCATAGTTTTCTATATTCTTGTTTCAATAAGCTTTCGAGCTGAAGCGCCTCTGCGTTCTTCGGGTCAACAATCAACATTTTTGCGATTTCTATACCTGCCGCCTCAAGTTTTTTGGAGACAATAAGTTCTTTTGCGCGTGCGAGATAATCCGAGTTTTTTCTACTTTGTGCTATATTGATTCCTTCTTCTTCAGCAGCCTTTAAATATTTTTCCTCCTCTTGTTTCTTTTTCTCTTCTTCAAGCCTTTTTTTAAGTTCTTCTTCAAGTTTTTTCTTTTCTTCTTCTTCCCTTTTTTTTCTTACTTCTGCTTCTATATGCTGGCGTTCGATTTCTTCTCTTTTTCGTTTTTCTTCTGCGAGACGTGCGTTTTCAAGTTCTGCGGCTTTTTTACGTTCTTCTTCTTCCAGATTTTTTTTCTTTTCCTCTTCCGCCTTTTTTTTACTTTCGTCTATTTTTTTCTTATATCGTCTTCTTTTTTTTGCCTCTCTTTTTCAGCGGATACTCTTTTATTTTCTTCGTCGATTTCCTTTTGCTCATCAGTCCCCTGATCTATTTTAGGCACAACAGGTTTTTGCACCGACTCATGCTTTATTCTGGCTTCCTCAGCCTGACGAAGAATTTCACCTTCCGCTGCACGACGCCTGAGTTCTCCTTCTGCTCGTTTTATTTCTTCTTCCTGTTTATGTTTTATTTCTTCTTCCTGTTTCTTGTGTTCAATTATTTTTTTTCGGGCTTCTTCCTGCGACTTTTGCCGTAATTCTTTCTCCGAATTCCCTTTTGTATCCTCTACTGTTTTCGGAGATTCGTTGACCTGAGCTGTTTCTTTTTTTTCTTTTGCTTTATTAATCAAATCATTTATTCGTTCTCTGTAAGCAAGTGCATAGAAATTACCGGGATCGGCACCTGTCGCTTCCAAAACCGCATTCAATGCTTTTTCCAGTTCACCCGCTTTTAAATGTTTATCGGCAACCTTTAAGAAATCACTTGCGATTTTTTTCTGTTCATCTCTTCTATTCAACTGACTTGACTTCATAATTAACCAATATCAATTCCATTTTATTGCTTGTATAAACTTATCACTGTTCCTTAAATTAAACAAATCTATATCCAAAATTTCATTTAAATCAAAATGAATAATAACAGCTTTTTTTAATTTTTCTTCAGCCAAATCCAATTTATTTTGAATCGAATACATTCGCGCAAGCATATAAAGTATATAAACATCGTTCGGATTGCGGTTGTAACTTTGATCGGCATATCTTTTTGCTTCAGGAAATTTCCCCAGACGGGTAAAGATTAATGCCAGATACATATCGCGTATAGAATCGTCGGAATTGCCATAATACTCGCTCTGCAATAAAGCCCGGGCTTCTGATAATATCGGCATCGCTTCCGACTTTCTTCCTATAACCTGATATGTGCGGGCAAGTTTATATCTATCGATATAATTACGCGGATCTCCTTCAATTTTTTGGTAATACTTGCTGACAATACGGTTGATGTTCCCCATCTGCAATTCTGTGTCAAATAAGATAACGTTAGACAAAACGTCTTTTACGAATGCCAGAGTATCAGGAATTACCATTAATGCTTTTGAATATTTTTCAAGAGCGGATTTATTGTTTCCGGTTAGTTGGTATACCCCGGCAAATTTTTCAAGGATTCCGGGATGGTAAGGATCAAGATTTTCGGCTATAGTTAAAACTTCAATTGCGTCTTTGTATAAGCCTGTAATTATATAATAATTACTTAACGCTAAATAATTTCTCGAATCATTCGGCGCCAGATCTATTGCTTTAGTTATTTCTTCATGTGCAGTTTTAAATTTTCCTGTATAAGCAAACAGAAGTCCTTTATTTCTTCTCGCGCTTGGAAGGTTTTTAAAAATATCAAGTGATTTTTGGATATTATATTCAGCCTTCTCAAATTCGAGTTGTGGGGTACTCCAATTATTCTCAAGTTTAATTATCGATGAGTATCCGGCTGCTGAATACGCTTCAGCAAAACTATTGTCCAAATCAATTGCCTGTTTAAATAAAGCTTCGGCATTCTTAACGCCTGAATGATCACCCCGATGGAGCAATTCCAGCCCCCGAAGATACAGTGAATAAGCATGATTATCGAATGTCGATACTCTTGAAGCAGAAATGTCTTCATTTTTTTGCTGTATCCGAAATTCTTTGATAAGATTTTCACAGATCTCAACAGGAAGAACATTAAATTTATTTCCTGTGACAGAATATGAGTTTTTCCAGTATACTATACCAAGTGAATCAATTAACTCAATGTCAATTTGTTTGGTGTCTTTAATTCTTGAAATTGTCCCGGTTAAAATATAATTAAAGCCGAAGCGGTAAATTTCTTTTTGATTAGCATCGGTTTGTCGGTGCAAATACAGAGATGAGGCAATTCCAATTGGTTTGAAATTTTCTACAGATGCAAGTCTCATAATCAAATCAATCGAAAGCCCCTTTCCAAGAATATCATCCTCCAGAATACCATCTGCACTTTTAAAAGGTAATACCGCAATTGAAGGAGTCGATTGAAAAATATGTGACAAATATTTATATGAAATTATTCCCACTGTTATAAGAATCAAAATAATCAAGGTTATAAAAAGGGGAATTTTAGATTTTACCCGCCCCCGGTCAGAAAACTCTGAAGTCTCAACTGATATATTTCCGTTGTCAGGTTTCAAGGGCTCCCTTTCTATAATTACCGGTTCAGGTTTTACATCATTTCTTTTTTCCTGCAATAATTCTTTTTCAGATTTTGTTATAGGGGTTTCTTTCTCTTTTATTTCTTTTTCAAGAAAGTCCGATTCAGTAACTTTATTTGGTTCTTTGATTTTTTTATATAATGAAAGGGCGAGAGGGTGTTCAGGATCATGTATCAGTGCTTTTGCAGTTTGTACAAGAGCTTGTTCAATATTTCCTTTATCATAGAATTCCTCTGCTTCTTTCAGTATTGCCTGAATTTTTAATTCTTTCTCATCTTTGATTCTCTTTTTTTCTTCTACTTTTATCTTTCGAATCTCTTCTTCCCGGCGCCGTTTTTCTGCTTCAATCTGGCTTCTTTCGGCTTCTAACTTGGTTCTACGCTCTTGCTCAGCAATTCTTTTTTCCTCTTCTAATTTTTTTTGCTGTGCTTCCTCATTTTTGAGTTTCTCAATTCGATCATGTTCGAGTTTAGCTTCAATTTCTTTTCTTCGAAGCTCCCTCTTTTTCTCGGTCTCTTCCGCAATTGCCTCACTGATAATATTTTCACGCTCTTTTAAATCTTCATAAACCTGAATTCTAATTTTTTCTGCAAGTTTTGATTTTTCATCAAATTCTTTTAAAAATTCAGCAAATCTTGAAAAATAGAAATCACGTGCTTGTTCTGATACGAGTTGTTCAATTCTCGCGGTTTCTTTTTCCTCTGCCTTCCCTTTGATCTCTGCAGCGCGGTTTTGTAGTTCTTTGTTCAAATCTTGTTTACTTCCATTTTATTTAAAAAAATATAGGTATTAAACAAAAAAATGTCAATTATAAACTTCATTTTGTCAAGAGTAAATATGCCAATAATACACTGCTTAATTCACAAGCAACGAGACTGATCCCTGATAAGGTGTCATACTTTTTTACATTTGCGAGCAAATCTTCATCGCCGGTTTGACGGTATTGCTTGTAATAATCATCCGCTTTGATTTTTAATAGAGCAGTCGCTAAACCAAACGATAAACTACCAGTTGCTGCTAAATATACTGATACAGGTAAATTGATGGAATTTTGTGAAAGATATTCGTTATTTAATTGCAATTCATTCGGTTCAAGCGTGACGAAATTCACATGAACACTTCCATTGTTTCTATCTATAAATGTTTCCACCGGCTTGTAATTTTCTTTTTCGAGTCGTAGTACGAGCGACGACCGGATATCTTTGTAAATTAACGGTGTGTATCCTAATAATGAATCTTCCAAAAAAACACCGGCTCCTGAGGGGACTGACGATATGTAAAAAATATTTTGAAAAACGTAATATCTTTTTAAATGTTTTCTTTCGGGAATGGTAACTGAATCATTTAATACTTCCCGATACCAATTCCTTTCATCCGGATGAATAATATGTATTCCATATATTCCCGGATATATTTGAATGCTATCAAGCGGTGTAATTCCTATAAAATTTGTATCAATATATATTTTGGCGCCGGCAACATCTGCGTTGATGGATAAATAAGATAAATTATTATTATTCAACTTATAGTTTGATACCTGACTCAGTGCCAAATTAGATAACGAAAAAATAAATAAATAATATATTATACTTATTAAATTCATTTATGCTCTTCGTTTTTTTTAAGGGCTGTGATAACCTTATCGTCTGAGGCAATAATAATGTACTCATTCCAGATAAGTGGTGTTGTTTTTATTCTCCCTTGAAAAAGATAGGACCATTCCAGATTACCTGTTTCAGCATTCAAAACATATAATTTTTTGTCGAGTGAACTTACATATATAAAATCTTTTGAAGCCATTGGACTTGCACTAATAGGTCCTTTGGTTTGAAATTTCCAGATGATTCTACCGTTTCGAGAGTCGAGGCATCTGACAATTCCGTCGGACGTTCCCATATTAACATAATTATTCCAAACCGCTTGCGATGAATAGGCCGGGGAACCGATATTGATTACCCAGTTCAGATTACCGGAATACAAATCAAGCGAATAAAAAAATCCGTCAGTTGAACTGAACAGAACTTTATTTCCCGAAATAGTCGGAGTGCTCCTTATGCTTCCCTGAGCTATAAATTTCCATTTTAAAGTGCTGTCTATGTTAACACCGTAAACCGATCCATCATCCCTGCCGTAAATAATAATATTTCCATCACTTGCCGGTGACGAACGGGATGGTTTCGGCGCTTTTGTTTTCTCACCGGAAAAACTCCATTTTATGTCTCCCCTCCGTTTATTGATACACACAAGCTTACCTTCAAGCGTAGTTACATAAACATCGTTTCCGAGAATTAACGGAGAAGTTTCAATACCTTTTAAATTTATTTTCCAGTCAAATTTGTTTTCCGAAATATCATATTTGGCAAGACTTTCATCCCCGTAAGAAGAAGTAATAAATAAATTATGTGGTTCGATTGTCGGTGCCGATGACAACGCTTTCCCGAAATTTATTTTCCCAACTTTTTGACCATTAGTAATATTAACTGCATGTATTTCACCTTTCAGATTCACTACGAATAATACACTGTCATAAACAGTAAATGGACCCTCATCACAATTACTGCTCATCCGATATTCCCATACGGGCGTAAAAGGTGGTTTTAAATTTGTATCTGTAAAGTTCATCCTTTCAATATTTCCTCCTAACATCGTCCAATCAGCGGACGCCGAACTCAGTTTTTTGCTGATTTTCATTGTGGAACAACCGGTTAAAGACACGATTAATAATATTTGAATAAATATCTTCACTAAAAATCCCACCCGAAGAAAAATTGATGAAAATAACCTTTTTGAAACTGAGAAAAATTCTTTTCGATTCTCTTACCGAAATCATGCCGTAAAACCAGAAAGCCTCCGATATTTAATCGGATTCCCATTCCGGTACTTCCCAATGTTTCCTGATATACTTTATCCCACACACTTCCGGCATCAAAAAAAAGAGCACCTCTGAATCCGATAAATGTTAATCCAAATAAAGGAAATTTTATGTTAATCTGATCGATAAATGGAAACCGTAATTCCTGAGAAGTAAGCCACAGTTTCTGTCCCCGAAGAGACCATCTGGGGTAACCACGAAGGTCCCAGTTACCTCCCATGAAAAATCTCCTTGCTTCATTTCCATCGTTATAAAAAAGCCAATAACGCATTGCATAAGCGCTACGGCTTGTGATCCTGTAATAATATCTGTAATCAAAGATGAATGAATAATAATTTGCGTTTGAAAATTGTATATCTGTCGTGTATGCGAAAGTAATCTTGAAACGGCTTCCGTCAATCGGTCCGGTATTAGACCAGAGAGAATTATCATGAACAAAAGTTAAAGAATTAGATAAAAATAATGCTTTACGACTTCGCGCAGTTTCAATAGTTTCTTTTTCTGAATTGCTGATGTTTGTTGAGGTTTCAATTCTTCTGAATTTTGAAAGAGGATAGCTTAAGACATAATATCCTCCGAATACTCTCTCAAAATAAAACAAATCAGGATCGGTCAAATCGTACCTTCTTCCCGAAAAGCGGAACACACCGTAAGCGTGATTTGACCTTTCAGTAAGAGATATTCTCGTTATTGCAAAATTAAAACTTTGAAGGAATTCGGATCGATCCTGCGCTGTATTATAAATTAAAAAATAATATTGCTCATCACCTAATAAATCGCTCAACGATAAAAATGCTCCACCTGTTGTACCGAAAACAGGATCTGTCGAAATCTGACTTTGCGCAATATCTAAACTGTATTCACCGGGATATTTCAAAGATTCGGTTTCCGACATTCCGATTATTGATTTCGGCTGCCACCTTGTTGCAAGAGGATTAAAATATATTTTTTTTATAATTTTTGACGAGTCATAAGCCGCGTAAACATTTTCGATTGTATAAATTCGAAAACTAAAATTCTGAAAAGCCGAAAAAATAATTCTATTGCTATCCGCCCAGGCAGGGTCAAAGGCGGATGTTATAAAATTTGTAATTCTCCTTATCTCATCAGGGTACTCCCCCGCGTCGGTCGATTTCATCATCCAGATATTCCTTGAGCCATCAATATCCGAAGTAAATAATATTGCTTTACCATCTTCAGACCATTCAGGAGCATAGTAATTATCACGACCGCTTGTAATAACTTTAATCTCCTGTGTTTGAAGTTTGTAAATAAATATGTTGTAGATACCGTCGGAATTTTCCGAGTTTCTATCCGAGCTAAAAATTATTTCTTTCCCGTCGGGCGACCAGGAAGGGTCACGGTCATCATAAATATCTTTTGTTAACCTTGTAAGTGATCCGGTGGCAAAATTCCATTTGTACAAATCGAAATAACCGGCAGCATCTGCAGCCGAAATAACTATTTCTTTTCCATCGCCTGACCACGAAGGCGATCCGAGTGATATCAAATCTTTAAAACGAAGAGTTTCTGTTATCTTTTCATCCGGAATGCTGTATAAATGCAGAACATCTCTCTCACCGCTTTTTGTTACAAACGCCAAAACCCCGGTTTTAGACACTGAAATTTTATTTTGCAGAGGATGAAATGCCTCTAAATCATGTGTTTTTTCCCCCTGAATAACCAATTTTGGCTTGGAATCAGGGTCGTTCAAATTTATTTTATAAAGACTTGTATACCCCGAATGGTTACCGACAAAGTAAACTTCTCTTATGAACTCATCAATACCATCATTACTTTTTTTCCTATACTTATAGAAAACCGGCTTTGTATTAAAACCCTTTGATACCAACTCGCTTGTTACTTTCTCAGGAAGGTCATAATCACTAAGAATCGGATAATACATTTTTTTCATCGCATAAATCCATTCCTTATCGAATTCCTCATAGTCGACACCAAGCGTAATTTTAAAAACCCTTTTGAAAGTAGATTCTTTCCAGAAATTCTCCATCAGCATAAGTAGCTTTTCATCACCAAATTTTTCTGCGATAAATTCTATGATTTTCTGACCTTCTTTATACATCAGATATGTTCCTGATATCCGATCCATCTCATTGAGCGGGACAAGATAATTATTAAGAACCGCATCCCTCATGATCATATCAGCCTGAACATCCCAATGTGTCGACCAATATTCGGCTAAACCCTCGACAAACCAAAGCGGTGGAAATCGGTCGGTGAATTGTCCGTGGTCTTTCAGTACAGAGAAAATTTTACTATGCATGAATACATGAACAAGTTCGTGATTAATTACCCACTCAAATTGTCGTAATGATCCGTTGAACGGTATTACCACACGACCCTTTACAAATTCGAAAAATCCTCCAACGCCCTCCGGGATATGATTTGGGATAATATTGGTTTGTTGAAAGTGGAGATGATTACTGTAAAAAATGAGAGGAATTTTGCTTATAATATTGTGATTAAATTTTTGCTGCAATTTTTTATAAGATTGTTCAGCAAAATACGCTCCCTGTTCTGCCAGCTCTTCCATTCCGGAATAGTAGTAAATATCGAAATGTTCTGTTTTTAGAACATGCCAATCGAATTCCGTGTATTGAACTTTATTTCTTCCGAAATAAAAAAACTGGGCGTTTGTATTTACTAAAAGAACAAGTGAGAGTAAAAGTATTATAAAACAATTTCTCATTAAACTATTATACTAATGTACTTTTGATAATTCTGTTTTAAGATAATCTATGACCCTTACCGGAGTCGGGTCAATACCGTTAATGATTGCCAGGTAATAACTGATCCAATCGCCGAGATAGATAAGAGAAAATATTCTTGTTAAAAACGATTTCCCTTCGCTGTTTATTTCAAGATAGTAAGCTGCATATTCTTTAATAATCTCGTTCATAATATTCATTCTGAGTTTAATGCGATCATGATCGGCTTTGTCTTTTAAATATACCACAACCATATTTTCCATATCGCGTTTTAAAACTTTCCATCCAACCAACTCATTATGATTCATTTCAGGAATTGTGTGTCCGAATGCTAATATCTTCGAATTTTCACATAATTGCCCCCGCCATCTCACATTTACACTATCTATCTCAGTCGAACTGTAAATTACAGGAAGGTGGTTATAGAGTTTTTGTGCGTAATATAAAGATTTATTCTTATCGGCATTTAATTTTTTATATATTTTTGAGTATTTATTTAGATACGAAATAGTTTCCTTAATATCATTTTTCCTCGATTTAATAAATCCGAGTTTTATTAACGATACCAAAATCGGAAAGAAGGAATACCCCAAAGCTGCACGAGGCGGTAATCCTGAAGGAATTTTAATAACCTGATGATTATATTTTTTTGCCATCGCCTCAATTTCGCCACCGGAGGTTATACAAAGAACCTGTGCTTTTTTTCTAACAGCATCCTTATATGAAGCTATCGTCTCTTCAGTGTTCCCTGAGTAACTTGAAACTATTACTAAACTGTTTTTATCCACAAAACGAGGCAACGAATAGTGGCGACTGATTGTAACGGGAATTTTTAATTCCGGAGTTAAATAAGTTCTGATAAGATCTCCCCCAATAGCCGAACCGCCTAAACCCGCAATAATAATATTTTGTATGACGGATGTTTTCAGTTTAATTTTTGCTGATTCCGCTATACTTACGGAATTTTCAACCTGTTGTGGAAATTCTATGAGTAATTTCCTCATATTTGAGTTGTCATAAAGTTCTATACTTTTTTCTTTCATTACCGTTCTCCGAATAGTTTATATCATTTTTGTTTGTAATCATTTTCAAGGGGTATTTCCGACATATGTTTATGCATGTAGTCCCTGATGAAATCCTGAATTTCTTTTGAAGTATTCATGGATAACGCTTTCTCAGCAACAATCTGAGCCTCCTTATAGCTGATTGACCTGATTATTTTTTTTATTTCAGGAACCATTGAGGGAACAACGCTGAATTCGTCCAGACCAAATCCCAATAAAAGAATTGTGGCAAGCGGATTACCGGCTACTTCACCGCACACACCAACCCACTTCCCTTTTTTATGTCCCGAATCAATTATATGTTTAATGGTTTTCAGTACGCTGGGATGAAACTCCTGATAGAGACTTGATACAATATCGTTTCCACGATCAACTGCTAACAGGTACTGTGTCAGATCATTTGTTCCGATGCTTAAAAAGTCTACTTCATTCGCGATTGATTCCGCCGTTACGGCTGCTGACGGAACTTCTATCATTACACCAATTTGTATATCGTTATCGAATTTAATTTTATCAAGTTTTAATTCTTCCTTCACTTGCTCAACATACTTATTAATTTGTAAAACTTCATCAAGTATCGAAACCATAGGAAACATAATTGAGAGATTCTTCCGGGTACTAGCTCTTAGAATTGCTCGAATTTGTTCCCTTAAAATTTCCGGATGGTCCAGAAATATCCGGATTCCCCGCCAGCCCAAGAAAGGATTGGATTCTTCAACCATGTGATACGCAATTTTATCACCGCCAATATCGAAGGTTCTGATTATTACTTTTCCGGGATATGTTCTGTCCGATAACAATTTATACATCTGGAATTGTTCCTCTTCAGATGGAATGTTATCACGGTCAAGCAACAAACTTTCGGATCTGTACAATCCGATGCCATCCGCTCCTTGCAATTTAAGGTGTTCAAGTTCTTCTTCAAGTTCTATATTTGCTGAAAGGTCAATTTTTCTTCCGTCAATCGTTATTGCGGGAAGGTTTTTCATGTTTAATAGTTGTGACTCAAATTCTGCGTATTTATTTTTCTTAGCGTTATATTCTTCGATCTGGTCTGCTGTAGGATTGATTACGACATGGCCACTGTATCCATCGAGAATAATTGTGTCTCCGGACGAAACTTTTCTTGAAATATCACCCAGCCCCATCACAGCCGGAATCATCAGGGCTCTCGCTAAAATCGCTGCATGTGACGTAATGCCCCCCTTATCGGTCACATAACCCAGAACATTGTTCCTCGAAAGGATCACAGTATCTGCTGAAGTAAGGATGTGAGAAACCACTACGGCAGATTCATCAAATTTAGAAACTAATTTGTTTTCTTGTAAATTTCGTATAATTCGGTTTTTTAAGTCGTCGACATCGTGAGCGCGTTCGTGCATATAATCATCGTGCGCCATCAACATCATGCGTTCATATTTCCCAATTTCATCACTTATTATATATTCAGCATTCTTCTGTTCATTTTTTATTCTTTTAACAACCGATTCAAAAAGAATTTCATCCTGAAGTATCATTATCTGAGCTTCAAAGATTTTGGATTGATTATCTCCGATTTTCCCCCGGGCAAAAGTGAGTATTTTTGTCAGTTCTTTTTCGGATTTTGTTATTGCATTCTTTAATTTCTCGACTTCACGTTCGATCTCAATATCTTTCAATTCCCGCTCATAAGCGGATGGAATTTCTTTAACAAACATGAAAATTTTACCTACGGCAATTCCATGCGCCGCGGGAATACCTTGTAATATTATACCATTTTTTTGTGTTTCCATTTGTTTTATTTAGGGTTCGTCAAATTGTCTTTCAAATAATTCACAAACTGCCTTAGCTGCATCCTCTTCATCCGAACCAATAAATCGCAACAACAATTTTGCCCCTTGCTCAGCTGCCAGAGTCATAACTCCTATTATACTCTTTCCGTTAATTTCAAAACCATCCTTATAAATAAAAAAATCCGTTTTGAATTTTGCAGCGGTTTTAACCAGCGATGCTGCCGGTCGGGTATGCAATCCGGCTTTATTTTTAATTACAACTTCTCGCTCGACCATACTTTAAATTAATATCTCCTACCCAGAATTTTATTTGTTAGCCAATATAACATTTCTCGAGCGCTTGAAGAAGGAAGCTGATTTAAACTACTCAATGCTTTCGAAGTGTAATTTTCATACTCTGCCTTGACTGCTTTATCAACACCTAACGACAGGTAGATGTTTCGGACATTATTAATATCTTTAAGTTTAATATCCGGTTTATCAAATATAGTTAAAAGATTTTTAAAATTATTTTTATCCGACAATTCTAAAGCTTTTAAAAATAAAAAAGTGTTTTTCTTTGCTTTAATATCCTGACCAACAGGTTTTCCTAGTAATTTACGGTCGCCTACTATATCAATTAAATCATCTTGCATCTGAAAAGCAATTCCTAAATACCTGCCATAATTTTTCAATGCGTTTATTTGCTTATTTTTTCCGTTTCCGATTAATCCCCCGATCTCAGCCGATGCGGATATTAAAGATGCGGTTTTTTTATTAATCATCTCTAAGTATTGAGAAATTGCAACATCCCGTGTATTACTGAGCCGAACATCCAAATCCTGTCCCTCGCATACTTCGATAAAAGCTCTTGTAAAAACACCAAAAATTTTTGTAGTATTTTTACCGTTTTTTGCCAACGATACATATGAAACTCCTGCCATTAAATCGCCCGCAAGTATACCAGTGGAAAGATCCCATTTTTTATGTATCGTTTTGAATCCGCGCCGTTCATCTGCATTATCCATAATATCGTCATGAATTAAAGTAAAAGTGTGCAGCAATTCTAAGGCTGATGCAACTTTTAGCGCATCTCGATAATCTCCGCCGACCGTTTCACATGAAAGAATTGTAATAAGCGGTCTGATTCGCTTACCCCCTGCTTTTAAGATATATCGTAAAGGCTCATAAATCGGAATAGATTTATCTACCGAGCGCATCAATTCTTTATCGATACAAGATTGATATTTTTTTAATTGTTTATTAAAATCCATATGGCCTTTTTTTTAGCAATTTTACTTTTTTAAATTCATGCATATTTTTTGAACCGGTTAAAAACATGATCCCCCGCAGTTCCTTTTCCCAAACATCGAGAATTTTGAAAATCCCCGCTTCCTTTCCGCCATGTACCGCTTTTAAGAATGGAGCTGCGACCCCGGATAAACCAGCGCCAAGAACGATTGATTTCGCTATATCCTTCCCGTTGCGAATTCCGCCTGAACCGATAATAAAAAGATCTTTACTCATTTTACTCAACATTATTATTGATTCTGCCGTTGGTATCCCCCAATCCCAAAATGTTTCCGTTAAGTATGACTGCTGACTACGAAGAATTTCAATTCCGGCCCAACTCGTTCCACCTGCCCCTGCGACATCTATAATTTTAACACCGGCATTCATCAGGCGTTTTGCGACCGATTCGGAAATACCGCAGCCTACTTCTTTTACTATTACAGGGACTTCAAGTTTATGAGTTAAATTTTCAATACCTTTCAACACACCTTTGAAATCGGTGTTACCCTCAGGTTGTAAATATTCCTGCAAAGCATTCAGATGTATTGACAGTGCATCAGCTCGGACGATATCAATAATTTTCCTGATATCGTTTATTGATTTTAGATTCACAACTTCTGTTGCTCCAATGTTGCTGACAACCGGGATGGTCGGCGCTTTTTTTCTGATAATTGAATAAGTGTCAATAAAAT
>CAYTID010000057.1:0-13614 GCA_964437735.1 uncultured Ignavibacteriaceae bacterium
GCAAGCTCAACCCGATGAATTTTGAAGATGCATTTCCGCACATATTTTCCCCTCTCGAGAGGGGACGCAGGGGTGTGTCGGATATTGGATTTGATGCAGTTGTTGGTAATCCGCCTTATTTAAGTATGGAAGATATGAATAGCACTGATAGAGACTATTATTATAAAAGGGTAGATAATAAAAGAAATAGATATTTAACAGCAATTCATAAATCAAATCTTTATGCAATGTTTTATGAAAAAGCTATTTTCCTCACAAAACAAAAGGGCTTTGTTGGAATGATTACTCCACATTCTTGGTTCTCAAATAGCAGTTTTATTAATCTTAGAAAATTATTTTTAGATAATACTTCTGTAAAATCACTACATATTTTCCCTGTAGGTGTGTTTCAAGATGCTGGAATTGCAACTGGAATTGTAATATTAAACATTCCAACGTCTAGTAGCAATTCGATAGTAAAAGTGTTTGACTTAAGAAAATATACAATAAATGATTTGCCTGAATCATTAAACAATCCAAAATTTCAAAACGAGATACCTATAATGGTTTTTAAAAATTCAAAAGAACTCGTTTTTAACATTCAATGGAATGAAAAAGAATCTTCAATTTTAGATAAGATAAATTTTCATGAGCACAACTTAGAGGATTATGTATTTGTAGATAGAGGTTGTGATACCGCAAATAATGAAAAATTTACCGGATTTGATTTTAAGAAAACTTACAATTCCAAAAGACTATTGATAGGCCAAAGATTCGGGAGGTATTGGTTTGAATGAGATGGACTATACTTGTATTACCTACCTGATGAAATGAAAAAAGATAAAGAAACTGCAAGACCTGGGCAACCGGAGCGTTTTGAAAGTAATGAGAAATTAATTGTATATAGATTTCTAGATAACAACAATAAATTACAATGTACTTATGATAATGAACAATATTATTGCTTAGGATCTTGTTATGTAATTAATAAAAAAACTAATGTCTATATAAATATAAAATTAATTTTAGCAATTCTCTGTTCATGCCTAATTGGGTATTACAATAGAAAGTTATTTAGTGGAATAAAGATTACAAGAAACGAAATGCTTAGGATACCGATCCCCGAAATTAACTTCCAAAACAAAATCGAGAAAGATGCACATGATAAGATAGTTCAATTGGTCGCCAAATGCTTGCTACAAAAAAACAATACACCGTCGCCAAAACTGACGGTGAATCAAATAAACTTGAGCTGCAAATCGCCTCACTCGACCGCAAAATCGATGAAGCTGTGTATGAGTTGTACGGGCTGACCGAGGAAGAGATTGGGATTGTGGAAGATTCGTAGAGTGGAACGAATTTAAAAAAATGACTAATCCCCCATCACCCATCTCTTTCCAAGAGAAGGGTGATTAGAAAGGGATTGAGTTCATTTTATTTCAAATATGAGGCGATATAAAATGGGTTATACATTGTAAGTATACTCCACCGGCGTTGCCGCTCGTTATTTAAATTCCAAAAATAAATTTTAAAAGAATACAAAATATAATAAATCCGATTAGAACACTCATTATTTTAAATAACAGAAACCAGCCGGATTCAATTTTTTCTTCTGACATAATTTACCTCTGCTTAATTAAATGGTTGTTTCGTCTGATAATAACCAGACCGTTAAGAAAATTATTAATTAAAAGTGAAATGTAAGAGGTTGTGTTATAAATCTGAAGAATTAATCAAGGTATAAATTAGCCGTTGCTGATATTCAGGAGGATTAGTAATTGGAAAATCGTTAAACCGAATTGAAATATATGGACAGGAAAACTTAATAAATACAGATTGATAAAATACGCCGATATTTACTACAAGGTCTTGGCTGTATTGCTTGGTTTGTAACCAACCTGTATTGAGATTGAAGTCAATTTGCTGAGTTATCTGCCCTTCGCCAGATGAATTGGATGCCGGTTCAGCATACAATGGTATTGCAGATTGCTGCGAAATAAGTATATGCAGATGCATCAATAAGATTATACTTATCGCAGGTTGCAGAAATTGTAATTTATTTAACGAACGAAATTTCATTGTGGTATAATCTATAAAATTGCTTGCCAATTAGCAATGGGAGTGTAAATATTTCTGTGTAATGGTTATTTCTGGCTTACAGAGATTTATGAAACTAAATATTCCATTTACACAAGTTATTTCACAGTCTCTGTTAAACAACTTGCTTTTCAATTTTCTCAAATATTTTTATGCATCAAGTAATTAATGTTAGTTCATCTATTTTATTATTTGGATCTTCAAAGGGCTTTTGATATATAATTTCAATTAAATCTCCAAATTCTGACTCAACCTTCTTCGCCAATTCAATGCCGCGAGTATGATAACTGGCCCAATCAAACTCACTGTAATCTTGATATGGGTACACTTTGAATTTTTGGTGCCATTCTCTTAATTCACGTTGAAGTTCTTTCGATATTTTAAAAGAATAAGGCCCCTCAGAACCACCCACGCAACATCCCTCTTCATCCCAAAATATAGCTTCGGAAAAATCACTCATCACAATGGTTTTATATAATGGTTTGATTTCTTCTTTCTCGAACATCAAAATATCATCTTTAAAGACAACAGCCTTTAGTTTAACAGCTAATGTGAATGCTACTCTTTCTTCCTCTAATTTGTCTTCAAATGTTGTTTTCAAGAAGTTTTCTATCTCAGCTAGCAACAATTCATCATTTACTAAATTATTATGGTCTACAGGTTTACAAGGAAACCGATTTTCTTTATTATCAATTTCTACGAGAACATGGTTTTCCTGCTTTTGGAATCCGTAAATCTTCATTAGTTATACCTTTATATTTTTTTTAAATATGAATATTTATACTATAAGTTACAGTTGTACCCGCTTCTAATTTATAATAAATTATAATTGCATGATATCGTGAAAAATAAACCTGAATTTTTAAAACCTCCTGTCCTTGCTAAATCTGTGTAGTAAACTTTCTCTTTCCTGTAAGTATATCCTATACTTGAAGTTATTGATATTTTATCCTCAACATAATAAATAAAATTAACTTCAGCGTTGTATCTGTGCCTTACGATTAAATTGTAGTGCTGATGCTCCACTTCGGTGGAATTTTTATCGAGCCTAAGTATCGTTAATAAATCAAATTTATCACTTAATTCCCAGCTTAATGATGGCGATATATTTATACCAATCCTGTTTGCTAAATTTCTTTGTGGAAATGTTAATTCTGATTCAAAATAGAAATGCATATATAAACTAATCGGATAACCGTATGTAAAACCGATGAGATGATTAACATCTTCTAAAAATTCGGTCTTATAGTAATCATAGTCAGATTTTTCATCGAAACCACTATTTATATTTTTTTGAAGATTATATTTAAATCCATAAAAAATACGATAACCGAATAATCTCCTGTGAATCAACTCATTGACTGTTTCTTCAGACTTTAAAACTAAATAAACCGGAGCAAAGCCGGATTTAAATAAATCCTTTGATTCCAGAATTGAAATAATGTCCCTATATAAATACTTTTTGTATCTCTCATAATTTGTGGTATACTCCCTTATTTTCGCTAATACATCAACTATTTCTAAAATTTCATCTTTAGTCAGATCGCGTGTTAATACTCTCTCTTCATTAATTTTTTCGATTATTCTAACCGCTTGAAATACAAAAATTCCGTCCCTGATTTTACCCCAACCGACACCAAACACACTACCTGAATTAAAATACAAATAATTATCCTCATATCTGTTCCTATATTCTTCATTACTTTTTTGTTTTATTTTAGATGATGAATAAAAATTTGAAAGGTTACTATTAATCACTGAAAATAAATGTAATTTTTCCTTTACCAAATAATGTAAATAATCTAAATTTACCCGAGCAAAGGATCTCCATTGTCTGGTGACGGCTGAATATTTTTCAACTTGATAATCTGAGCCATCTCTATTGATGCTATTAAAATATCCTAATATGTTGCCGCTAAGATCTATCTCTAATTCGTTATCCTCCGAATTTCTAAAATACAGATATCTTGATCCTGCAGAAATCCACCAACTATTATTATCTCCTTCCTTTGAAACAAATTCATTATAATTTTTATTATAGTAATCATATTCATCTGATTCTGAATTAAAGTTAAACGAACCGGATATTTTTAAATCCTGTCCGCGTGTTAATGGGTATCGAAAATCAGATATTGAAATATCGTATTGACCATACGCGTTGGTTAAGTTAAAAATAAATATTAAGACTACCCCGCTTATAATATTTTTCATTATGACCCCTGGATTTTAGTTTAAAAATAAATTTTTAATTTAACAGCCAGTATCCCCTGATCGTTTATACTCAAATCATCGCTCACACTGAATTCAAATAAGCTCGCATCTACATACGCATCAACAATATTCACAACGTATAATATTCCTACATACCAGGCAAATTTATCTCTTTGATCTTTATAAAAATCTCTCAACAATCTAAGACGTGAAGTCCCGGACGGGGGCGAAATGATTAAACTTTCCGAATATAGGTTTTTATATTTCTTGTATTCATTATTATTCTGTATATACTCATATCCCCAATAACCTGATAAGCCAAGAATAACCGGAATTTTCCAATACGATTCGTTGTATGCTTGTCCCGCACCCGGCAACAATGCAGAAAGTAACATCGCGGTGGTTGGTGATTTAGATTTTTGTGTGATTTTGTTATTGATGATTGTGCTTCCCGAAACGGTTTCAGCTGGTAATATTACCACTGAATCAACACGATTTACACCGGATATATCAGATGTGTCTGCTTCAGGAAAAAAGTTGATGGACTGAGCGCTGACGAAATTCAACATAAAGAAAGTTAAAATTATACAGATTGTTATGCCGAATTTTACCTTAGTCATTACAGTATTTTTATTTTCAAAAAAAATATTCAGCCGAATATTTTTACATGTCTGTAACTAATGCGACCGCCTCAATCTCAACTTTGACATCGCGCGGGAGTCGTGAAACCTCAACTGTAGAACGTGCCGGAGAAGAATTACTGAAAAACTCACCATAAACTTCATTCATACTCGCAAATTCATTCATATCTGTCAAAAATACGGTTGTCTTGACGACTGATCTCAACGTAGCGCCACCTGCTTCCAGAACAGCCGCCAGATTTTTTAAAACCTGTTTCGTCTGATTTTTTATATCTCCCTCCACAACTTGTCCGTTCTCGGGATTAATGGGAATTTGTCCCGCTGTGAAAACAAAGCAGCCTGACCCTATGATCGCCTGACTATACGGTCCGATCGCTGCAGGAGCTTTATCGGTATAAATATTCTTTCTCATTTATTTCCTTAATAATTTTTTATTGATAATATTATTTCAATTAACCTGTCGAGGTCGTCGTTTGAATAATATTCGATGACTATCTCACCCTTTCCTCCTCCTTTGGAGAAGACTTTAACTTTTGTCCCGAATATCTGACGTAATTTATCTTCGATATTAACAAACTCGCCCGTCCCTTCAACTGCAATATTTCTCTTTTCCGGTTTTCTGTTAATATCACGAACTAATTTTTCGACTTGACGGACATTCAAATCTTTTTTTATTATTTTATCGAAAATTTTCATCTGATGTTTTTCGTCAATAATACTTATAAGGGCGCGGGCATGTCCGCTCGAAATCTGGTTTTTTCTTAAAGCATTCTGTATTTTTTCGGGTAATCTTAAAAGCCGGATTGTATTTACTACGGTTGTCCTGTCTTTACCAATCTTTTGAGCAATTTCTTCGTAAGTTTGATTACATTCCGTGATCAGACGCTGATATGAAATCGCAATTTCAATCGAATTTAAATATTCTCGTTGTAAGTTTTCAATTAGGGCTAGTTCCAGCATCTCCTCATCGGTCTTAACATCGATTATGTATGCGGGAATTTCTTTTAAACCTGCTTCTAACGAAGCTCGCACTCGACGTTCACCGGCAATTAATTCAAAACCATCCCCCTTTTTTCTAACGGTAATCGGCTGAATGATCCCCTTTTCTATAATTGATTGCTTAAGTTCATCAAGCGCAACCTCATCAAAATCAGCACGGGGTTGAAAAGGATTCGGACGAATTGACTTGATATCAATGAGTGTAATTCCTTCGCTTTCTCTAATGATCGTCTGGACTTTAGGTTCGGATGAAACCGTGGCTTTCGGCTCCTCTGCTTCCGGTTCTCCGATTAATGCTGCCAATCCTTTTCCCAGTCCTCCTTTAGTTTTGGTCATCTTCTTTCACTTTCTCAATTTGAATATGATTATTTCTCAATAAAAATTCCTGGGCAAGTCCCATATAATTTTTCGTACCACTTGAAATTGCGTCGTATAATAATATCGGTTTCCCATAACTCGGGGCTTCACTCAATCGTACATTTCGTGTAATAATTGTCTGATAAACTTTTTCGCCGAAATACTTTTTTACTTCTTCAACTATCTGATTAGATAAACGAAGTCTCCCGTCGAACATAGTCATCAATACACCTTCAATATCTAAAATCGGATTAATATTTTTCTTCACCAGATTAATTGTGTTTAACAACTGACTTAATCCTTCAAGTGCATAGTATTCGCATTGAACGGGGATCAAAACCGAATCTGATGCTGAGAGAGCATTTAATGTCAGCAAACCGAGAGAGGGTGGGCAATCGATAAATATATATGAATAATTATCTTTAAATTTTTGAACTACATTCGCGAGTAGTTTCTCACGATGTTCCATATCAACCATTTCCACTTCGGCGCCAACAAGATTTATACTCGATGGTAATACAGATAAAAATGGCATATCCGTTTTCAATATGACGTTTAGCGGATTAGTGTCGTTTATCAAAACATCGTAAATGTTCAGATGCTTGCCTTTTGGATCAATACCTAAACCCGAGGTTGCATTTGCCTGAGGATCGCAGTCGATTAACAATACATTCGCTTCAGCAGCAGCAACACAGGCAGCTAAATTAATGGATGTAGTTGTTTTGCCGACACCACCTTTTTGATTTGCAACAGTTACTAATTTTCCCAAAATTTTCCTATCTAAAATTCTACAGTTTCACCAAACTTAAAAACTTTTCCTTTAAAACCTTTTTCGCTTATTTTCCTGATAAAACTTTCCGGGTCAGCCTGAATTATCGGGAATGTATTGTAATGCATAGGAACTACATATTTAGGGTTTACAAGCTCAACTGCTTTGACTGCATCATCGATTCCCATTGTAAAATTATCACCGATCGGAACAAGAAATACATCAACCGGATTTGTTTCGCCTATCAGCTTCATATCGGAAAACAGCCCCGTATCTCCGGCGTGGTAAACTGTTTTGCCACCCATCGTTACTAATGCACCTGATGGTTCACCGGTGTAAGTTCCTTCACCTGACGATGAACCGTGATGGGCAATTGTAAATTTCAATCTTCCGAATGGGAAATTAAATCCGCCGCCGATATGCATATTATGGGCTTTTGCGCCTTTTTCAGCAACGTAATTTGCCAATTCGTTTACTGCAATAATCGTCGCATCATTGCGTTTTGCAATACTCACTGCATCGCCGAGGTGGTCACCGTGACCGTGAGTTACGACTATATATTCGACTTTTACATCCTTTTCTTTAACCGGAGAAGAAGGATTTCCTTCGATAAAAGGATCGATAATCAGCTTAGTTTTTCCGTCATCCAACAAAAAAACCGAATGTCCATAATATGTAAGTTTTAACATATAACCTCCTTTGGTTATGTGAAAAATTGTTGAAAATTAACAAATCAAATATAATTTTTTTTTTGAAGTAATGCAAAGAGGATTGAATAATTGAACACTGAATATTTTTCCAATTTGATTTTTTTTCCATTTTTTTTTATTATTAGTCCGAATTTGGAAACTTTTAATAGCACACTGCGTTAAATTATCATTCCAATGTAATTACAAGTAACAACTAATTAGGAGTTTTGATGACAGAAATCAAAGCATTGAATGAGAAAATTCAGAAAGAAAGCGCATTTGTCGATATACTGACGATGGAAATCGGCAAAGTGATTGTCGGACAAAAATATATGGTCGAACGTCTTTTAATCGGCTTATTATCAAACGGACATATTTTACTGGAAGGTGTACCGGGATTGGCAAAAACACTTGCGATTAAAACTCTTGCATCCACGATACAGGCAAAATTTCAGCGGATACAGTTTACTCCCGACCTCCTCCCTGCCGATTTGATTGGTACAATGATTTACAATCAGCGGAAAGAAGAATTTACTGTCAGAAAAGGACCGATATTTGCGAACTTCATTTTAGCAGACGAAATCAACCGAGCTCCTGCAAAAGTCCAAAGCGCGCTTTTAGAGGCAATGCAGGAACGGCAGGTAACAATCGGTGAAGCCACATTTAAACTCGAAGAACCGTTCCTTGTCCTTGCAACGCAAAATCCGATCGAGCAAGAAGGAACATATCCCCTTCCCGAAGCACAGGTCGACCGTTTTATGTTGAAAATTAAAATCACATATCCGGTGCGAGATGAAGAGCGCCTTATTATGAGACAAAATATTACAAACTCGTTCCCAGAAATTAAATCTGTTGTCAATCCTTCTGATATTCTGAAAGCAAGAAACGTCGTCCAGGAAGTTTATATGGACGAGAAGATTGAGAAATATATTTTAGACATTGTATTTGCTACACGTCAGCCGAAAGATTTCAAGCTTGAAAAGATGACACAGTTAATCAGCTACGGCGGTTCACCACGAGCAAGTATAAATCTTGCGCTTGCTGCAAAAGCATTTGCATTCATCAAACGCCGTGGATACGTAATACCTGAAGATGTACGAGCCGTCTGTCACGATGTACTCCGCCATCGTATTGCAGTAACCTACGAAGCTGAAGCAGAGAATATAAATTCGGAAGATATTATTAACGAGATATTGAATACTGTAGAAGTACCGTAAAAAAGTAAATAGTCAGTTGTCATTGGTCATTTGTAACTAATTAAATAAAAGGAGGCGAAAATGGCTAAATCAATTGATGAGTTAGAAGTTTATCAGATAGCAGAAGATTTATCAGATGATCTTTGGAATATTTGTTTAGGATGGAATTGGTTTGAACGAAAAACAGTAGGAACTCAATTAGTTAAAGCTGCTGATTCTATCAGTGCAAACATAGCCGAAGGATACGGAAGATATTTTTATAAAGAAAATATACAATTTTGCTATTTTGCTCGAGGCTCACTGTACGAAACACAACACTGGATACGGCGAGCTTTCAAGAGAAATATTATTACAACAGAACAAGAACAAAAAATTAATAAAATGATAAATGCACTTGCCCCAAAATTAAATGCATATATAAACTCGATCAAGAAAGAATCGGAAAAGGAAAAGCAAAAAACTTATTCACGAAAAACAAATTCTAATGACCATTTACCAATTACTAATCACAAATGACAAGTGACTAATTACTAGTGACCAACTAATGGAAACCACCGAGCTTATAAAAAAAGTCCGTAAAATCGAGATTAAGACGCGAGGACTGGCGAATCAGATTTTTTCCGGGGAATACCACAGCGTGTTCAAAGGTCGCGGTATGGCTTTTAGTGAAGTGCGTGAATATCAGCTTGGTGATGATATCCGCTCAATAGACTGGAATGTAACGGCGCGTTTCAACCATCCTTATGTAAAAATTTATGAAGAAGAACGCGAACTCACAGTTATGATTCTCGTCGATGTGAGCGGATCAGGTGAATTCGGTACTTCCGTACAGATGAAAAAAGGTTTGGCGTTAGAACTTTGCGCAGTGCTTGCATTTTCGGCAATACAAAATAATGATAAAGTCGGAGTAATATTCTTCAGTGATATAATTGAGAAATTCATTCCGCCCAAAAAAGGTCGGACGCATATCCTCCGGATAATTCGCGAATTAATAGATTTCCAGCCAAAACAACATAGAACCAATATCACAGAAGGAATCAGGTATTTCACAAGTGTAATAAAAAAGAGGAGTATTGCATTTATAATATCAGATTTCATCGATAAAAACTTTGAATCAGCGTTGAAAATTGCCAATAAAAAGCACGATATGGTTGCCATCCGGCTGTACGACCAGCGGGAACAGGAATTACCCGACGTCGGATTGTTGAGATTATCTGATGCCGAGACCGGTGATGTTATGTGGATTGACAGCTCAAAAAAATCTGTCCGTGAAAGTTTTAAAACCTGGCAAACGAAAAAGGAAGCCGACCTTAAAAACATTTTCAGAAAAAGCGGAGTTGATATCATAAACATTCGTACTGATCAGTCGTATGTTCAGCCGCTGATGAACTTTTTCAGAATCAGAGAGAAAAGATGGTAGAGTAAACCAACCAAAAATTAAATGTCAAAAATTAAAAATAAATATCACAGTTCTATCTTACTCATTACTCAACGCATTAGACTCATCGCTCTCTGCTCTCTGCTCTTTGCTACTAACTCTTCACTCTTCGCTCAGCATGTACACGTTTCTGCTAAAGTTGACTCTAACAAAATATTAATCGGGGATTGGATTCATCTCAACATTAATCTTGAGTATCCAAACAATATAAAAATCTCATATCCACAGATAACCGATTCGCTCCAGGGATTGGAAATTATCGAACGCAAGCAGCCGGAAGTAATTCGATCGGGCAACGTCATAAAAGAAAAATATATCTACGTTATTTCCGCTTTTGATACAGGCACATTTGTAATCCCATCGTTACAATTTTTATATAATTTTGTAGATGATACGGAAGTTCAAACAGCAACTACTTCACCGATACCGATTTTCGTGCACAGCATAGGAATTAATACGGATGAAGATATAAAAGATATTAAACCGCCATTGAGTGTCCCTATTACTTTTTCTGAACTTCTTCCCTACTTAATCGGAATTGTAGTGATCGGCTTGGTTTCTTTTGGATTCTACTATTTTATAAAGAAAAGAAAGAAAGGCGAAGTCTGGGAAATCTTCACTGCACCTATACGTCCAGCGCACGAAATTGCACTCAACGCACTTCGCTCACTCGAAGCAGAAAAACTCTGGCACCGCGGCGAAGTAAAATTGTATCATTCAAAACTTACGGATATTGTCCGAACATATATCGAAAACCGTTTCTTCATCCGGGCAATGGAATCGACCACGGATGAAATTATCGAAGATTTCAAAAAAACTGAAATCAACGGAACGTTAAAAGACACATTATACAAGATGCTGGAATTAGGAGACCTCGTAAAATTTGCTAAACAACAGCCGCTCCCTGATGAAAACGAACGCAGTCTCAAATATGCATATGAGTTTGTTGAAAATACTATGATAACAAAAACATCGGAAGAGGAAAAGGTATGAGCGGAATTACTTTTGTATCTCCGTATTTTTTTTATCTTCTTATTCTAGTTCCTGTTTTTATTTTATGGTACTGGAAGAAACACCGTCATCAGTTTATCGAGATGCAGATATCGTCACTCGAAGGATTCGGAATGGCTCCGAGAAGCTGGCGGCAGCGTTTCAGACATCTTTTATTTGTATTCAGAATTTTTGCATTCATCCTTTTAGTTTTTGCGTTAGCCCGTCCGCAGTCAACATCTAAATTGGAAAATATCACCACCGAAGGGATTGATATAGTTCTCGCGATGGATATTTCCGGTAGTATGTTAGCAGAAGATCTCCGTCCGAATAGAATTGAAGCATCAAAAAAAGTCGGTATGGAATTTATCGATGACCGTCAAACCGACAGAATCGGACTCGTAGTTTTTGCAGGTGAAAGTTTTTCTCAATGTCCGCTTACAACCGACCACGCCGTTGTTAAAAATCTAATGAAAGATATAAAAAGCGGAATGATTGAAGACGGAACGGCAATCGGTATGGGATTGGCAACTGCTGTCAGCAGGTTAAAGGAAAGTAAAGCAAAAAGTAAAGTAATAATATTATTGACAGACGGTGTGAACAACCGCGGATTCATTGATCCCGTAACTGCGGCACAAATTGCGCAAACTTTCGACATCAGAGTTTACACAATAGGAGTCGGAACAATCGGACTTGCCCCATATCCGGTACAGACTCCTTTCGGAACTCAGTACCAAAATGTACCTGTTCAAATTGATGAAGAACTCTTGAAGAAAGTTTCCGAAATGACAGACGGAAAATACTTCCGCGCAACCGATAATAAAAAATTAAAAGATATTTATCAGGAAATTGATAAGCTTGAAAAAACAAAAATTGAAGTAACTGAATACAAACGTCATTCGGAAGAATTTACAACAGCAGCTTTTTTTGCCGGTTTGTTTTTATTGTTTGAGTTATTACTCAGATATACAATTTTCAGGAGCAATCCGTGATTAGCAAAAAGCGGTGAGCAATGAGCAGTGAGCAATGAGCGGTGAGCAATGAGCGGTGAGCAATGAGCAGAGAGCAATGAGAAATGAACTATGACCAAATACCAATGACCAATGACCAGTGACCAATGACCATTAACTATTGACCATTAAAGATGTTAAGATTTGAAAACATAGAATTTTTATACGGTTTGATATTTATCCCCATTCTCATCGTTATATATTGGTGGGCTATGAGGACGAAGAAAAAATCATTAAAAGATTTCGGAGATATTTCGTTAATTAAAAATCTCATACCGGATTTACCAAAATACAAACCGGCTGTAAAATTTTTCACATCGTTAGTTATAATAATTTTAGTAATATTCGGTCTGGCAAATTTGCAGGTCGGTTCAAAACTCGAAGAAGTAAAGCGTGAGGGTGTCGATATAATCATCGCTATTGATGTATCAAACAGTATGAAAGCTGAGGATATTAAACCAAACCGGCTCGAAAGCACTAAACAGGCAGTATCGCGTCTGATTGATAAATTACAAAACGACAGGATCGGATTGATCGTTTTCGCAGGCGATGCGTACCTGCAACTACCGCTTACACCGGATTACTCTGCTGCAAAATTATTTTTAAGTACAATCGAAACTGATATCGTTCCGATTCAGGGAACTGCAGTCGGTGCAGCGATTCGCCTTGCAAAGAAGTCTTTCATACAAGGCGAACAAAAACATAAAGTAATCGTTATCGTAACTGATGGTGAAAACCACGAAGACGATGCAATCGGTGAAGCAAAAAGTGCAACCGAAGAAGGAATTATCATCCATACAATCGGTATGGGCTCGCCGCTTGGAGCTCCTATCCCCGTTTATCACTACGATACTCAGGTCGGATACAGGAAAGATAAAAGCGGTAACATCATTCTTACGAAACTCGACGAAGCGGCACTACAACAAATTGCCGCTGCGGGAAATGGTAAATATATACAAGCTACCAACCGACAGGATGAATTGGAAATTATTCTAAAAGAAAGAATATGCCGCAAAAATTTTCACCGATTACGAAGATAGATTCCAATACTTTCTAGGATTTGCTTTGTTTCTTTTAATAGTAGATTTATTTATCTCTGAACGAAAAAATAAATGGTTATCCAGATGGAATCTTTTTAATGAGGGAAAAAGATGATTAATAAAATTATATATATTATTTTAATAGCATCTGTTTCCGGTTTTGCACAATCTGAAAGATCCCATATCCGTGAAGGAAAT
>CAYTID010000057.1:13650-14054 GCA_964437735.1 uncultured Ignavibacteriaceae bacterium
GATTCCGAAGTAAGCTACCGCAAATCACTCGAAAAAAATAAAGAGTCGGTGTACGGTTCTTTCAATCTTGGAGATGCCTTGTATAAACAGGAAAAATATGAAGAAGCAGCTAAACAGTTTCAAATAGCAGCAACCAGAGACCCGGACAAAGAAACAAAAGGAAAGGCATTTCACAATCTTGGAAATTCTCTTTTGAAATCAAATAAACTACAGGAAAGTATAGAAGCATATAAAAATTCACTGAAATTAAATCCCAACGATATCGATACAAAGTATAATCTGGAATACGCCAAGACTTTTTTGCAGCAACAGGAACAACAGCAGCAAAATCAGGATAAACAGGATAAACAACAAGACCAGCAGAAAGATCAGAAACAATCCGCCGAAGGCGGACAGGAAAAACA
>CAYTID010000058.1:0-13997 GCA_964437735.1 uncultured Ignavibacteriaceae bacterium
TATTATATTGTCGCCAATTATAAAAAAGGGGCTGGCTTTTGAGACAGCCCCTTTTGTTTTATGGAGAGAATGATGGTTTAATAATAAAAATAACACCCACCCCCTTAACTGGGTGTTATTTCATTTTCTGATGCAATAATCTCTCAGCAATATAATTGTAATTACCCATGTCCTGCAATACGCATAAATGCGTATTTTTTGAATTGTCGGTAAATTGTATATATTTCGTAAGTATTATGAGGTGCGGATTTAAAATATTTCTGTATAAGTGGATTTTTTTGTGTTTTTGTATCCATTTGAATACTGTTGTACATTCTTCGGAAACTTTAGAAACCATTACTGATTATTCCATTAAAAGTTGGGATTCAAAGAACGGTTTTTTTCCATTTTCAATAAATATAATTTTTCAAACACAGGACGGCTATCTCTGGTTAGGAACCGACGAAGGTTTAGTTCGGTTTGATGGATTTAAATTTACAACCTACAATATCGGCAACACAAAAGCGTTTAAAACAAATAATATATCCGGTCTTGTGGAAGATCAAGACGGAAGGCTGTGGATTAGTTGTTCAGAGGGAGGACTTTTAAGTTATCATAAAGGTTTTTTTACATCTTATAACATTAAAGATATTTTAAAAGATGAATCGATTTTATCAATGTGTCTCGACCATGAGAATAATTTATGGATTGGAACAAACAGTAATCTATCCTACATTTCTTTAAATGAGATACCAATACAAGCATTTAATGCAGCACAATATTTTCCTAAAATATCAGACGTTGATTTCTCAATTTATTATGTTACTTCACTTGTTTGTGATAACGCTGGCGTTGTTTGGGTTGTCGCTTCAGGGACCTCACATATCTTTAGAATTAGTCCCGTAAATAAAGAAAAAATTAAAGTGTTTGAATCAACCTTACTAACCGATGTTCAATGTTTTTTAGGTGACGGTAAGAGGAGAAATTGGGTGGGAACAAGTTTGGGTTTAAAGGTTCTTAGAGATAATGATATTTTTTTGTATTATGCAAAAAACGGATCGATTAAATTCAGGACTACTTCACTTATTGAAGACCAGAATGGAAATATCTGGATAGGAACTCATGGAAATGGATTGTATAGATTAAATGATACAGGTTACTTACAGAAATATCATTTTAAAGACTTAATATCTCCGGACAGAGTAATGTCACTTTTTGAAGATGCCGAAGGAGGAATTTGGATCGGCACACGAGGCAACGGATTACACCGATTACAAAAAAAAATCTTCAAGACCTATACAGTTAATGATGGATTGTCTGATAATCGCGTATGGTCAATTTGTGAAGCCAAAAATAATGATATCTGGATCGGAACACAAAAAGGATTGGATAAACTTACCTTTAGTGAGCGGAAAAATTTGATTACAAGAATGTCGATTCCCGGAAACGAAAAGGATAATATTGTCAGATCTGTTATTGAAGATCGTAACGGGGTTGTGTGGGTCAGTTTAATTAAAAATACTTTTGGATTTTTAGATCATAATATAATCAGAAGTATTCCTAGCACAAATACCAAAGCTATGGTTGTTGATTCAGACAATAAATTATGGATCGAAGGGGCTAAAGGAGGACTTATTTGTGTTGATCAAAAAGGTTATCAAAAATATTTTTCTGAACCAGATAATCCTCCACAATACGCCGAAAAATTATTCAATTCTTACGTTTTTTCGATTAAAACTCTTTGTTTTGATGATGAAGGATATCTTTGGATCGGGGCAAAGCATGGACTTTATAGGGCTATCAAAGATTCATTATATTACTTCGACGGTGTGCCAGGACTGACTGGCAACGCCGTGATGACTTTGTATAATGATTCAAAGGGAACTCTCTGGATTACTGTTTATGGTTATGGTTTATTCCGATTTAATCCGGGTAACGGCGAAAAACAATTTTCTCAAATAACTAAGGAAAACGGATTAACCGATAATACGATATATTCTATTCTTGAAGATGATTTTGGAAAATTCTGGTTTGGGAGCAATAAAGGTATATTCAGCATCAATCGAAAAGATTTAATTGAATTTTGTGATGGCAAATTATCAAATGTCCGATCCGTTGCTTACGGATCAGAGTCCGGAATGGAAAGCATTGAATGCAATGGCGGTAATCATCCGTCAGCAATAAAATCAAAAGATGGCCGATTATGGTTTCCTACAATGGGTGGCGTAGTCGTTATAGATCCGAGTAAGGAAAACCGGAAACAGGATTCGTTAAAAGTGTATATTCAAAAAACAATTGTTGATGGTGTAGAATTATCGAAACATCAACAATATTCATTAGAGCAGGGTCTGAAAAGGAAAATTGAATTTCACTATACTGCGATCGATTTTTTAAATCCGGAGAATGTTCGTTTTAAGTATAAATTAGATGGATATGAGGACATATGGATAGAAGCCCAGAATCAACGAACCATTTATTATTTGAACGTTCCATCCGGTAAATATACTTTTCGTGTTATTGCATGCAATAGTGAAGGAACGTGGAAGAGTAATGAAGATTCCATTTCTTTTGAGATACCACCGCATTTTTGGGAAACAATAATATTTAAAATTTTGATTGGAATCTTAATTGTAGGAATCATTATCGGTATAACTCGCTTCATTTTCACGAGAAAATTAAAACAACGATTATATATTCTTGAAAAACAACGAGCATTAGAGCAGGAGCGATTAAGAATTTCCAGAGATATTCATGATGAGATCGGTTCAAGTTTGACAAAAATTTCAATCCTCAGTGAGTCGGTTACCGACGAAATAGACGAAACAGACACTGTACAGGAAGTTACTGAAAAAATATCAAACGAGGCAAGACAGGTAATCGAAAATCTTGATGAGATCATCTGGTTCATAAATCCCGGCAATGACAGAATAGAGCTTTTTGGAACATACCTTCGTGAGTATATAACTGATTTCTTTAGCCCCACCGATATTAAATGTATTTGTGATTTTCCGGATTCGTATCCCTCCGCACAAATTTCTCCGGAAATCCGAAGAAACACGGTTTTAACTGTAAAGGAAATTACAAACAATATTGTAAAACATGCTTCGGCAACGATAGTTAATGCTAAATTTCAATTACAGGATCACTCATTATTAATTTCACTCGAAGATAATGGGAAAGGATTTAGTCCTCAGGATTCTCGTCCGTTCGGCAATGGTTTAAAGAGTATTCAAAAAAGAATCGAGGAAATTGAAGGAAAAATGATAATTAAGTCTGTAAAGTCATCAGGGACAAATGTTCAAATTTGTATACCCTTAAAGAATACGTAATTATACGTATTGTGAATATTTATATATTGCAATATATTAATGCAACAAAATTTAAATTGGATTGAAACCTTAAACAAAAAATGAAAATCAAAGTAGCAATTGTTGAAGATGGCGAAGAGTATCGGAACCATCTTAAAAATATTCTTGATAAACATACAGATTTTCAATGCGTAGGTTCGTTCCGAACAGGCGAAGAGGCAATAATTGATATCCCAAAAATATTGCCTGATATTGTATTGATGGATATAAATCTGCCGGGTATTGACGGTGTGGAATGCGTTAAACTGTTGAAAGAGGCATGTGCACAAATTCAGTTCATGATGCTTACAATGTTTGAAAATGACGCCAATATATTTAATGCATTGGCTGCCGGAGCAACCGGTTATATACTTAAACGTAGCTCAAAAAAAGAAATAATCGAGGCTATCAAGGAGCTACATGAGGGTGGGGCGCCTATGTCGGGTCAGATAGCCCGAAAAGTCATATCCTTCTTCGGTCAATTCAAACCAAAATTTTCAAAATCGGATGCAGATGAAGAACTTTCGAAGAGGGAAGAAGAAATTCTTTCATTTCTAACGAAGGGTTATCAGTATAAAGAAATTGCAGATGCGTTATTTATTAGCTATGACACCGTGCGTACACATATACAACATATTTATAAAAAACTTCATGTCCGATCCCGAAGCGAAGCTATATTAAAAGCGCTGGGTTCGGGAAAAATGTCAACTGCTTCTATTTAAAAACGATAAGTACGACTTCCGGAAATGTTTCAATAAAAAGCCCCGTTATAAACACAGGGCTTTTTTGTTTCATAATATTAAACTATTAATTGTTAGGCGGTTTCGAAAAAATCTGTGTATATATACCTATATGAACAGTGCAAAATAATGATCCGGGGTTTGTAGAGCCAGACATTCTAAATTGAATTTTCGGAAGCGGGCTATTCGGGTATTTTCTGATAATTTGACGAAGTTTTGCAAGTCCATTATTTTTAAATTCAAATCCGGCATGAGGAAATCGTAATATTGATATTTCTTCTGCAAAGGTTGTAAGGGGAACATTCGTCACTCGGAATAAAGTGTCGCCGTTTATAAAAGACCAACCCGATAATGTCGTTCCGGCGGGAGTCCCTACTGTGCTATCAATTTTTACCATGATATTAAAAAATTTTATAGAATCAACTTGATCAGCGATGTTCGATAAGATTGGATTTAAATCAACCGAATCCTGAACAAAGAAATTACCGGTTGATGAATTTATCCTCAGAGAATGTTTAACTACAGAACCGTCTAAAATGAGTGGCTTTAAACCGAATTCGCATCCTGTGTACATCATCAGAGAGGTAACTATTCCAATTGTTTGATAAATGTTTTTATATTCCTAAACTCAATCCAGCACTGACAACAGTAACTTTACCGAGGCTTATGTCTCCCTGTAAACTTATCACCGGAAGATTAATTGAAAAACCTGTTATAAAGCGGACTGTGTTTTCACCTTTCAGTGAAAGCGAAACATTCGAATTTGCCGTAGTGCCCGGGCCTGTATAGGTATAAGAAAGATCGATTGTTGAGGTTTCATATTGTAAGCCGCCGAAAATGGTTAAGGGGAAGAAAGTTTTTCCGGCAAAAACCGCCAGGTTAAATGTGTTCGCCTCCATAATATCCCCAACTGTAAAAGTCTGGTAAAAAGCACCGCCGCGTATGTCGACTGGCAATAAAATAAAGTGTTGCCCGATATCATGTATCGCCCCGATACCGAATAAAGTCACTTTCGGGAAATCACCGATTTCCGGAACCGGGACATATCGTATAATTGCTTGTGTTCCGAACAAATTACCTATGGTCAATTGTGGCAAGGCAAATGGAAATATATTAGTTTTTATCTGACCGTTTTGAAATTGATAAGTAACTCCGCCCGGGCCCTGTACCTCCTTTCCTGTACCGCCGAATACTGTTGCTGTTTTCACCCGTTCCTGATTAAAGGGTTGCGGGGGAAGTGCGCTGTAAGTTTTTTCACCATCGCCAATCAATGTTCCCATCCCGACAAATTTTAGCCGCAGATGAAACCCCAACTTAGAAATCGGAGCCTGATGATAGATTCCCGAATTTAGATTTGCTCCTAACCCGTTAACAATAGGCTGAAGGTATCCTTTTACATTATCGGAAGAAATTTGTTTAATCGCATCCTCAAACGGATTTTGTGAAAACGATAATCCACAACTCAGAAAAATAAACAGAGTTAGAGTTTTAACTTTTGACATCATATATGTTTCTCCATTATTATTTTTATTGACAGAGTGAATGTAACAATTTATTTTTTGTGATAAGTTAATAAATTCCCCCGCTTATTGGATAATATAATTATTCATTACTTTATGAATTTAAAAGATATCTGTTTAAACATATGTTATTTTCGTATGAAACACAAATTCATATTTTTTGCTTGATTTTATTGACTATATAACAGACAACTATTATATTAAACAGTAAATTTTTCGCAACATATTCAGGAAGATTCATTATGGCATTATTAAAATATGATGATATTTGGCTGGTTCCGCGGATAGTGTCCACACTACAACACAGATCCGAAGCCGATACTTCAATAGAATGCTTCGGCATTAAATTAACTGCGCCTATGATTTCTTCGCCTATGCCGGATGTTTGTAATGGTGAAATGGCGTATAAACTGGCAGCCCTTGGCGCATTGGGTATAATTCACAGATTTCAAAGTGTAAGCGATCACATAAAACAGTTTACATTGTTTGATACAGAAAACAAAACCGAAAAAGGGAATGAATACAATGATATTTTGAAAAAACAAATTGCGAGCGCAGTTGGGGTAACGGGTGAATATCAAAAACGATTCATTGATCTCTATAATGCAGGATGCAGGATATTTTGTTTGGATACGGCTAACGGGGCTAACGAGCAGGTAGGTAACGCTGTAAGCTTTTTAAAAACAAAATTCGAAAAGGAACTAAAAGAAAAAATATATATTATTGCCGGCAATGTAGCCACCAAGGAAGGTTACAGATATTTAGCAAATTTTGGTGTAGACGGCGTTCGTGTAGGCATTGCGGGCGGCTCGGTATGTGAAACTAAAACTGAAACAGGGATCCATTATCCAATGGTTTCCAGCTTGCTGGAATGTATTGAAGAAAGAGAAATCCTTTCCGGGCAACATAATAAATCGTTGCCCTTAATCATTGCTGACGGTGGGATTCGTACTCCTGCCGACTTTTGTAAAGCTCTGGCTTTGGGGGCAGACCTTGTTATGTGTGGCGGGATTTTTGCAGGAACAGCAGAATCGCCTGGAAAAGTTATAAAACATGATGGCAAATTAGTTAAACTTTATAGAGGAGCGGCATCATTCTCAGTACAACAGGATTTTAACGGTGAAGAATCTCCCGAATATAACGAAGGGATGGAAACTGTCGTAGATTATAAGGGACATGTTCAGAAAGTTGTGCATAGGTTTATTGCCGGACTTCGTAGCAGTATGTCGTATATGAATGCCAGAACATTGGAAGAGTTCAGACAAAACGCAAAAATAGTTTATCCCGGTTGAGTAATAATTGAATCTTATATTTGTTGCCATCGCAGTTTTAATAATAAATATCCCATTTGGCTATTGGAGGTCGATAGTTAAAAGGTTTTCTTTTCAATGGTTTTGTGCGATTCATACACCCATCCCGTTTATTTTGCTGCTAAGAATTTATTGCGGCATAGGTTATCAATGGATTACATTTCCTGTTTTAATCGGGAGTTTTGTTATCGGTCAATATCTTGGTTCAAAAATTAAAAAACGCCATTAATTTATTTCTTTTTAAAAACCCAATGTTCTGCACCGGAAGAAATTTTAAGTCCTTACACGACAGCTCATTTTGCCGCAGGAGATGCCAGAGGGAGTCACAATATGCCATTGATGCCGGGGGGTGGTCAACACTCCTGTTGCCAGTTCTTATTGTGTTCCTCTTGTAGCTTGTATGGCATATTCAGTTACGCCGAAAGGGAAGTTGTCTGAAGGAGTGGATGTTTTCGGTAACGTTGTTTTGGATAATACCCGATCAAAAGCCCAGAGGAAAGCTGAAGAATTACGTCAGCTTAGTTTCGTCGCACCGGCAATGCTGCCCATACAGGAATTGGAATACAGCGCTTTCAGAAATTCACCTGAAGATATTGAAAAGCGTTTTGTAATCAAAAAAAGGGATGTAAAATAATATTTTTAAGTTTTCCCGACAGACTGAAGTCTATCTCACCGGTTTAAGTTCAGTCGGTGCGACATGCTTTTAGCATGTCGGAAAAATTAATATTCCTCGACAGACAAAAATCTATCGTACCGGATTAAGTTCAGTTGGTACGTGGTTGACCAATAAGTCTATTTTTTCCCTAATGCTTTCAATTCCTGTTCGATGGACCTAATAACACTGCTCCAGTCAGAGGTAGGTTTAAATTTTGTAAAGAAATTATCGGGCTGTTTCTTTTTTTTCCTATTATTATTACCCTTATGGTCTTGAGTCATTCCAATAAAATCTTTGCTGCGATTCTTTTGGGCTGACTTGTGATGTTGTTTGTCAACAGTCGGCAAAGATTTTTCATTATTCTTTTCTTTTGTATGAACCAAATTCCTTTGTTGGTTTTGATTGTTACCGTTCTTATGCGATAACTTTTTTTTCCGCCGATTGCTGTGGTTGTTTTTATTTACTTCCGTAATATTGTTCTGTGATTGAGTTTCCGTATTCTCCCGAACCTTGATAAATGGAATCTTTTTCAATTCATGTTTTTTTCCGATGAAATTCTCAATACTTTTCCAGTATTTTCTCTCTTCGTTAGATACAAATGTAATGGCGTCGCCGGTTGCTGAAGCTCTGCCCGTGCGTCCGATGCGGTGAATGTATGCTTCTGCCATTTGAGGAGTATCGTAATTAACAACATGCGATATTCCGTCCACGTCGATTCCGCGTGCGGCAATATCTGTCGCCACAAGAATAGAAAAACGCCCTTCTTTAAATCCTGCCAACGCGCGTTGACGCTGCGCTTGAGTGCGGTCGGAATGAATTGACATCGATTTTAATCCGCGTTTTTCCAAACGGCGCGATACCTTATCGGCTCCGTGCTTTGTACGCGTAAACACAATTACACTTTCCATCGGCTGAGTTTGTAGAAGGTGGAATAACAAATCCAGCTTAGTATCCTGAGCGACTGAATAAAAATGTTGCCTTACCGTTTCAACAGGACGACGTTGTTCACCGACTTCGATGTATTCAGGATTTTTTTGGAATGAATCTATCAGGTCGGTGATCTCTTCGGATATCGTTGCAGAAAATAAAAATGTTTGACGTTCTTCCGGGAGGCGGTAAACTATCTCTCGTACGTCATCTATAAAACCCATATCAAGCATACGGTCCGCTTCATCAAGAACGAGATGCGTGACTTGTGAGAGATTAATAGTTTTACGGTGAATATGGTCGATCAAACGTCCGGGGGTTGCAATAACAATGTCGACACCGCGTCGTAGCGATTTAAGTTGTTTATCCATACTCACACCGCCATAAATTGATAAACTTTTTACCATAGTAAAGCGGCTGTAACCGGTCACAAATTCTTCTACCTGTTGAGCGAGTTCTCTTGTTGGTGTTAGTACCAAAGCTCGTATGTGTCGCTTGTCGCGCGGTCCGGTATTTGCTGACAGATGTTGGAGAATCGGAAGTAAAAAAGCCGCCGTTTTACCGGTCCCGGTTTGAGCGCATCCGATAATATCTTTTCCTGCAATTGCAGGTGGAATGGCTTTCGTTTGAATGGGTGTCGGCGATGAATACCCGGCAGCAATTATCCCTTGTATAAGTTGGTCAGATAGACCAAGATTTGTAAATGACATGCAATATATCCTATAATTTATTTAAAAATGTGAAACATGCTGATTATGATGGGATTTGCTTCAGAGTTTATGGGAGCTGGGTAATGATACCAGCTGAAACGCTTTTACACGATAAAGTGCAAAAAATGCTAATTTCTTCCTAAATTTCCTTTAGCTTTTTATCATCGGAGAGCGTGTCTCGTGATCCGCTTCCGATGCAAAATGCACAGATGCGGGCGTCGCTAATTGCAACGGTGATAATATAGTTAAATTATGTGTAAATTCCTATTTATATTTCTTGACCGATTGATGTTATTGTCGTATCTTTACACTTAGATTTATCAAAATGGAAGAAATTTTTTCAAGTAACCGGAGAAGTAAATGAATTCTGATTTAACAAAACTTTTTATAAACACAATAAGAACTTTATCGATTGATGCAATCCAAAAAGCAAATTCCGGACACCCCGGGGCACCTATGGGATTGGCGCCTGTAGCTTTCACGATATGGGATAAATTTATGAGACACAATCCTTCCAATCCCGATTGGGCAAACCGCGACAGGTTTATCTTATCTGCAGGTCATGCTTCGATGTTATTATATAGTACGCTTCATTTAATGGGATATGAAATTTCTCTGGATGATATAAAATCTTTCAGACAGCTCCACGGCAAATGTGCCGGACATCCCGAGTTCGGGCTTGCACCGGGCGTTGAAACTACAACCGGCCCTCTGGGACAGGGAGCTGCAACAAGCGTTGGCTTTGCGATTGCACAAAAGTGGCTTGCAGAATATTTTAACAAACCCGGTTTTAATATAGTCGATTACAAAATATATTCTGTTCTGGGTGATGGTTGTATTATGGAAGGGATTACACACGAAGCAGCCTCCATTGCGGGACATTTAGGATTAAATAACCTGACGTGGATTTATGACGATAATAAAATTACAATAGAAGGTAATACCGACCTGGCTTTTAGTGAGGATGTTGCGGAAAGATTTGCCTCGTACAACTGGTATGTTCAGAGAGTGAGAGACGCCAACGATTTATTCCAGATTGAAAAAGCGTTAAGTTATGCTGTTGATGAATCATCGCGACCTTCTCTGATAATTATAAACAGTCATATTGCTTATGGAAGTCCCAATATGCAGGACACTTCAGAAGCTCATGGTTCTCCCCTTGGCGAGGAAGAGATAAAATTGACAAAGAAAAATTACGGCTGGGATCCCGAAAAAAAATTCTTTCTCCCCGCCGAAATTATTCCTTTCCAAAATAAAACAATTGCAAAAGGGACTAAATTAGAATCTGACTGGACCGCTATTTTTGAACAATACAAGAAAAAATATCCCGACCTTGCGAAAGATTTTGAACTCATGCAGGCAAATGAATTGCCTGACGGATGGGACGAAAACCTCACCGAATTCCCTGCCGACAACAAAGGTATTGCAAGCCGGAATGCAAGCGGTAAAATCTTAAATAGCATCGCCGCTAAAGTTCCGTGGTTGATAGGCGGCTCAGCCGACCTTGCACCGTCAACAAAAACATTTCTTGATGGATTCGAGAGTTTCAGTAATGGAAATTATAAAGGACGCAATTTACATTTCGGAATCCGTGAACATGCAATGGGCTCCATCGCAAGCGGGTTATCTCTCTCCAAACTTCGTTGCTATGCAGCAACTTTTCTTGTCTTCTCCGACTATATGCGAATGTCAATCCGTCTATCGGCAATGATGCATCAACCTATAATTTATATCTTTACTCACGACAGCATAGGCTTGGGGGAGGATGGTCCGACGCATCAGCCCATCGAACATCTGGCTTCGCTTCGAGCTATTCCGAATCTCGATGTAATCCGTCCTGCCGATGCTAACGAACTTGTAATTCTCTGGAAGTACATCATGAAGTTGAAAGATAAACCCGTTGCTTTAATTTTAAGTCGGCAGAATATTCCAACATTTGATAGAAAAAAATATGCTTCGGCTGATGGGGCGCTCAAAGGTGCATATATACTGGTCGAAAATAGTGATAATCCCGACGTTATTCTGATGGGCACCGGTTCGGAAGTTCAATATTGCCTGGAAGCGTTTGAGAGTTTAGATAAATCGGAAATCAAAACACGCGTTGTCAGTATTCCGTGTTGGAGTTTGTTTAACTCTCAGGACTCAGAATATCGCGAAAAAATATTGCCCCCGAATCTGACAGCCCGGATTGCCATAGAAGCAGGAGTTACGTTTGGTTGGGCTCAATACACAGGAGACCAAGGTAAAATTATCGGCATAGATACTTACGGCGCATCTGCCCCGTATCAAGACCTCTATAGAGAATTTGGTTTGACTGTCGAGAATATCGTAAAAGAGGCAAAATCTTTAATTGCAGGAAAATAATTAATTTATTTTTATGCTTGATTCAATTTGGCTTTTTCCACTCCTTTTTATTACAGGATTCACAGCGGGACTAATTGATGCAATTTCGGGCGGCGGCGGATTGCTTACACTTCCTGTACTTCTTAGCGTAGGACTTCCTCCTCATATCGCACTTGGAACAAACAAATTTCAATCGAGTTTTGGGAGTTTTACATCAACTTTTTATTATCGAAAACATATGGTTGTAAAAATCAGAGATGCGTTTAAAGGAATAATTTTTACAGCTATCGGAACGGTTATCGGGACGTTGTCCGTACAGCAAGTTGATTCAAATTTTTTAAATTACCTGATTCCTTGGCTGCTGTTATGTATTGCAATTTATGCTATAATTTCGCCAAAGCTGGGAGAGATTGATCATATTGCAAAAATGAAAACAAACTTGTTTTATTTAGTATTCGGATTATTGTTCGGATTCTATGATGGTTTTTTCGGCCCGGGAGTTGGATCTTTTTGGGCGATTGCGTTTGTTGTATTTATCGGATTTTCTCTTACAAAAGCAACAGGTTACACAAAGGCGATGAATTTTACGAGTAATATTATTTCGGCGGTTGTTTTTGCTATCGGCGGAAATACGTGGTATCTCATCGGTTTTGTTATGGCAGCAGGACAAATTATCGGCTCGGTGGTTGGCGCACGATTAGTAGTTAAAAAAGGGACTAAACTTATTAGACCTGTGTTTATTACAATCGTAATATTAACAACATTAAAATTACTTTATCAGAATTATCTGTAATCCGGCTTTGCACATTATATTAATAAGTGTTACATTTTTACAAATAAATAAATTATCAGGAGCAGTTGTGAATCTAAAAATAATTTTTACCTTGGCGCTGTGTATTTTTTTATGCCAAATATCATTTTCTCAGGTTCGTACCGAAGAAACAAAAAAAACAGTAGATGAAAAAACGGGTGACTCTACACTTACCCGCTCAGTCATTATTTCAAAAAGCGAAGATATTACTCCCCGTAATCATATGATAGTGGTAAATCCCCTAAAGTTTTTTCTTTTCTATAATCTATCCTATTATCAAAAAGTTTCATCCAATATTGGTGTGGGTGGCGGAATTCAGATGCCTACGTTATCCGGAATAAACGGATTCGGACTAAACGCTGAATTGCGCTATCATCCCTCCGGCAAAACTTTGCGGGGATTCTATTTAGCGCCCAATATCTCGTACAATTATTTATCGGGTGATAATAGCGATATTTCGACATCAATTTTTTCATTCGGCGGATTAATCGGTTGGCAATGGTTTCCGGGAGATGATTTTGCAATCGGATTAGGCATTGGTATTGATTACTATGTCGGATCTTCGTCGAACAGGAATAATAATTTCGGCAATTACGATGGAACTGCTCCGGCTGTCCGCTTTGATATTGGTTATGCATGGTAAAAAATTATGATCCCGCAATGCACTCAGCCGAGCACATTTTAAACCAGACAATGGTCAGGATGTTTAATTGCGGCAGAAGCATAGATGCCCATATCGAAAAGAAAAAATCCCGAATAGATTACCGATTCGAACGAGAATTAACAAGCGAAGAAATTACAGAAATTGAGCGCCGTGTTAACGATATAATAATTTCGGATTTGAAGGTTAACGAGGAATTTATCACGCGGGATGAAGCAGAAAAAAAATTCAATCTTAAAAAACTCCCGACTGATGCGGGGGATGAAATCCGGATTATAAAAATCGGAGATTATGATGCATGCCCGTGCAGCGGTCCTCATGTAATTTCAACCAGCGAAATTAATGAATTTCGTATTCTATCGAATACATATGAAAACGGGATTTTAAGAATCAGGTTCAAGCTCTTCGGAACATAATTGATACAAAAGATATCAAATATTGAATTTTTAAAATATTTTTTACATCTTTATAAAAATTTATAAAGATAGTTATGAATAATAATTCCCGTCTACATAATTTAAAACACCTGATCGGAAACACACCTCTTTTGGAAATCGATTTTACATTCAAGGGTAAAAAACGAAGAATATTCGCAAAAGCTGAAAATTTTAATATGACCGGAAGCATAAAAGACAGGATGGCTTATAATATACTAGAAAGCGCATATAAGGCAGGACAACTAAAATCGGGGGACGTGATAGCCGAAGTCACAAGCGGTAATACGGGAATATCATTTTCTGCAATTGGTACAGCAACAGGTCACAAAGTAATAATCTTTATGCCCGATTGGATGAGCCGGGAGAGAATTGATTTAATCCGAAGTTTGGGTGCGACAATATTTCCGGTAACTCGTGATGAGGGCGGTTTTGTCGGAAGCATTCGCCGGGCTGAAGAATTTGCAAAATGTAAAGAGAATGTTTTTTTGCCTTCACAGTTTTCCAATACGGCAAATGTTGAAGCGCATTATAAAAATACCGGACCTGAAATTTTTTGG
>CAYTID010000059.1:0-13813 GCA_964437735.1 uncultured Ignavibacteriaceae bacterium
ATGAATTTGTCAGAATTAGAACCGGGAGAGCGACAACAGCATTGCTTGACGGGATAAAGGTTGATTACTATGGTTCAAGCATGCCTTTAAATCAAGTTGGAACCGTCAGCACTCCTGATTCGCACAGTATTACGGTTACACCGTGGGAAAAAGGAATGAATGCAATAATTGAAAAGGCTATACTTGCATCCAATATTGGATTGACACCGATAAATGACGGGAATATGATAAGGGTTCCGATTCCTCCCTTGAACGAAGAAAGGCGAAAAGAATTAGTAAAATTGATTAAAAAATTTGCCGAAGACGGTAAAATCTCAATGAGAAATATACGCAGGGATGCAATAGATCAATTGAAAAAATCAGAAAAACAAGAACACTTCTCTGAGGATGATCGGAAACGTGCAGAGGACGATGTTCAAAAGTTAACAGATACATACATCAAGGAAATTGATGGGCTAGTCTCGCTAAAAGAGAAGGAAATTATGGAGGTTTAATAAATGACTCCAGTCAAAAAAGCCATAACCGTAATGTTATGGCTTTTTTTTTATATTGAAACTAATATCTAATCAAACCGTAGATTCAATTGCTACTAACCAAAAAAGAGTAAAAAATGTCAGAAGAAAAAGAAATCAAAAAAATTTATCGTTCGGCACAAAACAGAATAATTGCTGGTGTCTGCGGGGGATTCGGAGAATATTTAAACATCGATCCGATAATTATCAGACTACTTTGGATATTCATGATATTATTTGGGGGTGCCGGAATTTTATTTTATATAGTTGCGTGGATTATGATGCCTGTTAATCCAAAGCAAGAAGTTGTTGTTCAAACGCGAAATACCCGCCATATTTTCGGTATCCTGCTTATACTCATAGGAGGAATTATATTACTCTCAAACTTAAATGTTATTTCATTTTGTAATTGGTTCGATTGGTGGGATTATATTTCGTGGGGCTCAATGATTCCTATCCTGTTAATAGTTATAGGTTTATTGCTGATATTTAATTATTTCAGAGTGCCTTCTAATGGCAAAGAAAAATTACCCGAACTTGGATCGGAAGTGACGGACGAAACTGCAAACAAAAAAACAACGAACGGAAAAGTATTAAGCAAATCAATCACCGATAAAAAATTAGCAGGTGTTTGTGGAGGTCTGGCTGAATACCTTGAAATCGATCCCACAATTATACGTTTAGTGTTTGTGCTTCTGATATTGAGTTCATTTGGTCTAGGAATTTTCTTGTATATTATTTTGGCAATAGTAATGCCACGGGCAAAAAAAGATATTTTGGAAGGATAAAATTCATGGCAAAAGAATTAAAAAGTTTACCTTTGAGCGGCATTATTCTTATTGTTTTAGGAATCACCCTTTTGTTGTATCAAACAAGAGTTATAGATGTTAGATTTTCTCAATTGTTATGGTCAGGCTTGACAATCCTGGGATGTTTTATAACGGTGCAGGGTTTCATTAAAAACAGAAACGGTAAAATATTTTGGGGTACTGCATTATTTTTAACTTCAGTTTATTTTTTACTCAATAGTTTAAGATGGATATATATTTATCATGATATGTTTTTCCCAGCTTTTTTATTGATATTCGGTTTTGCATTTTTGATGGTCTATGTAAATAATTTAAAAGAATTTGTCCCATTAATAATAGGAGTGGCTCTGATAGCCATCGGAGGAGCCTTTATTCTTGCACAAAATGATTATCTTAATTGGTGGGAAGTACGCTACATTATTAAAAATTTTTGGCCCGTAATCCTGATTCTACTGGGATTGGCAATCCTTTTTAAAAGCAGATCGAAGAAATGAATCTAATGAGCTTCAAACCAATTATTGCCGGTTCCTGATTCGACTTCAATCGGAACTTTCAACGGAAGAGCCGCTTTCATTTTTTCTATGATTTGAACTTCTGCTTCTTCGCAGAAATCTTTACGAACCTCAAAAACCAACTCGTCATGGACTTGCAATAACATTTTTACAGGGGAATGAGTATTCTTGTGAAATTTGTTATCGAATAATTCGTGAATTGAAACCATTGCAATTTTTATCATATCTGCTGCAGTCCCCTGGATCGGCATATTAATCGCCTGCCGTTCCGCATTTCCTTGAATGTTTTTATTGCGACTCAAGATATCGGGTAAAAATCTTCTTCGTCCTAAAAGAGTTTCGACATATCCGTTCTTTTTTGTTTTTTTTATGGTCTCTTCCATATATACTTTTACATTCGGGAAACGTTTGTGATATGTGTCGATAATTTCTTTTGCTTCAGATTGTGAAATATCAAGACGTTTTGCTAATCCGAAGGGACCTAATCCATACAAAATCCCAAAATTTACTTCCTTTGCTTTCCTTCTCAAATCCTGAATTATATCCTTGGGCAGTTTATGCCAGTCACTTTCGGTGTAACCAAATATTTTCATTGCAGTCGTGGCATGGATATCTTCGCCGTTTTTGAATGCCTCAACAAATCCCGGATCGTCGGAAATGTGTGCCATGATTCGTAATTCGATTTGTGAATAATCAGCCGATAAAATTAACCAATTCCGGTTTTCGGGTATGAATGCTTTTCTAATTTCTTTTCCAAGTTCTGAACGTATCGGTATATTCTGTAAATTTGGATTACTGCTTGAAAGCCGGCCCGTGGTAGTAATAGTTTGATTGTAAGATGTGTGGATCCGTCCGGTCAACGGATTTACTAACGACGGTAGAGCATCAATATATGTTGATTTTAATTTCGATAAAGTCCGATAATCAATGATTTCTTTGATAATCGGATGCTCATTCTTTAAAGCCTCAAGAACCCCCGAGTCGGTAGAAAATCCGGTTTTAGTTTTTTTTATTCCCGTGAGTTTTAAATTTTCAAATAAAATTTTACCTAATTGCTGTGTTGAATTAATGTTGAATTCTTTCCCGGCAAGCCGGTATATATCGCCAGTTAGATTATTGAGATCGCTATCCAGCGCCTTTGACATTTTTGCCAGATGTTCTACATCGATTTTAATTCCCGTTGTCTCCATATCTGTTAGAACGTGTACTAAAGGGAATTCAATTTTTTCACACAATTCTGATAATCCTTCGGCAAGGAGTTTATAGCTAAATAAATTAAACAATTGAAGTGTGATATCAGCATCTTCGCATGAATATTCTGATATTTTTTCCAAAGGTATTTTACGTATATCGACCTCGTCTCCGAGAAGGTCCTCGTATGTAATCATTTGATATTTAAGAAATTCTTTTGCCATAGAGGTCAGATTATGCCTGTTTTCCGGTTTTAGAATATAACTGGCAACCATAGTATCAAAAATATTTCCAAAAACTTTAATACCGTATTTTGCGAGAACGGTTAAATCATATTTAACATTCTGACCGATTTTCAAAATTTCAGAATTATTAAACACCCCGGATAATAGTGAAAATACTTCTTCGTATTTAAATCCGTAATCAGAAGAAGTGTGTTCATCATCATTAAAACATTCATCGAATAAAGTATTTAATTCTTTAAATTTTACTGATGAATATGATGGCTCCGATTTAAAAGGAATGTAAAATGCTTCTTTCGATTTTAGTGAAATTGATATACCTATTAAATCTGCTGTGATCGGATCCGTTCCCGTTGTTTCCGTATCAAAAACAAAATATTTCGTTTCTTCGATTTTCCTGATTAACAAAATAATATCATCAATTTTATCTACTACTTTGTATTTATATTCGACATCGATGATATTGCTAAACCCGTCTGTATCTATTTTTTCTAAAGCGGTTTCGAGAATTTCAGGTGTGTCTAATTTATTCAGTAAGGATTTGAATTCCAGTTCTTTAAAAAGGTTTTTTAATAATGTTTTGTTTTCAGGGAGACAGATAAGTTTTTCAATATCTAAATCAAGAGGGACATTTGTATCAATGGTCACTAATAATTTTGAGAGAAGGGCTATTTCTTTATTATTTTCTAATTTTTTCTTCAATGAAGCTTTTTCGATAGTATCAATATTTTCGTATAATCTCTCAATACTGCCGAACTTTTGTATCAATGGTATCGCAGTAACTTCTCCGATTCCGGGTACTCCCGGCACATTATCAGATTTATCTCCGGTCAGTCCTAATACGTCAGTCACTTTATCGGGTGTGACTCCGAATTTTTCCTCAACATGTTCAAAATCCATTATTTCCCATTCATCGCCGGTTTTTCCGGGTTTCATTATTTTTATTGAAGGCGATATCAACTGCATAAAATCTTTATCGCCGGTTATCAGATATGTTTCAATTCCTTCCTTTTCGACTCTTCGCGCAAGAGTACCCATAATATCATCAGCTTCATAACCGGGCAATTCAAGTATGCTTACATTATGTGCTTTTATTACTTCTTTTAATTTAGGTAGTTGTGATGCCATGTCTTCAGGCATTTTTTGTCGTGTTGCTTTATATTCAGGATACATATCGTGCCGGAAAGTTGGTTCTGCTCTGTCAAAAACTACAGCCAGATAATCAGGTTTTTCATTTAGAACTTTTGTTAACGTTGTAATAAAGCCGTATATGGCGCTTGTATTTTCGCCGCTTGAGGTTTTTAAAGGCCTGTTGATAAATGCGTAATATGCACGATAGGCAATAGCCATACCGTCTATCAAATAAATTCTTTTTTTCTGTTTCATCGTTCAAAAAATACGGAATCGCCCATTCACAAACAAGCCTTTAACAGATTTAAGAGAATATATTCGGAAATTCATCAATATATACTCCCCGTGCCTAATCATCGCTGCGGTCCTAAATGTAAGTGAAGGAAATACCGATAAATTGATTTTCTATACAAGCTTTCATATCTTGTCTAAAATAAAATGTATGGGTCCCTATGAAATTGAAAGTAAAATATTTTGTTTTCTTATTGGTAGTTTCTGTCGTATTAATATCTTGTGATTACGGACTCGAGCCTCCAAAAATCGAACAGGGAATCGCCGGGAAAATATATTATAAGGGGAATCAACCTGAAGTAATTACAGCACATTATCTCATTGCTTCTAAGGTTTACAGAACATTTAAAGATATAAGTGAAATATTATTTTTGGTTTCCGTTGATTCGATAAGTCTCTATGACAAACCACTACCAACAGTTCGAACAGATTCTTTGGATTACCGATTTAAGTTATCGCCGGCAGTTTATAAATACATAGCCATTGCACAGGCATGGGGTGATCCGTCGGTCGCCGGCAATTGGAAAATTGTCGGTGTATATGATTTAGATACCACTACTGTTACACCAACCGAGGTAACTGTGGTCGAAGGAATTTTCAATACGGACCTAAACATATACGTGGATTATAATAACCTGCCCCCGCAACCATTTGAACAGTGAGGAGAAAGCAGTGAAAAAAATATTATTCATCTCTTTTTTACTTTTATTAATCAGTACAAATATGTTTGCTCAGCGGTATGGGATTCTAAAGGGACAAGTTTTCAATAAGGAAAATAACCAACCGGTACATTCCGCAAATATACTTGTAAAAGGGACTTTGATTGGTACGATTTCTGACTTTAACGGAAATTATTCGATTCCCAAAATTCGTAACGGAAAATATAACGTAATTGTATCAATTATCGGTTATGAAAAAAAAGAAATCAGCGGTGTAAATGTTGAAATTGGTAAAGAAACTGTATTGGATATATTTCTTGAACCGGCTTCCGTACAAATAGGTCAAGTGGTGATTACTGCCGGGAAACGGGTACAAACCTTTGCCGAAGTTCCGGCATCAATCAGTGTAATCGAACCACGAACGCTGGATAGACGGAATACCATAACGATTGATGACGCGCTACGACAAGTAAGCGGTATTAATCTGATAGAATCTCAGGTCAGCATACGAGGTTCAAGCGGTTACAGCAAAGGTGTTGGAAGCCGGACTTTGATGTTAGTAGACGGAATACCATTCATGACGGGAGATACAGGGGAATTGATATTTGAAACAGTGCCGACCTTTCAGGTTGACCGGATTGAAATATTGAAAGGAGCAAGTTCAGCGTTGTACGGTTCAGGTGCAATGGGAGGAGTGGTAAATGTACTAACAAAGGATATACCTGATGAGCCGAGTACGTTTATAAGATTATTTGGCGGATTTTACGATGAACCTTATCACTCTCAGTGGGAATGGAGTTCATCTACAAGATTTTTAAACGGAATGTATCTTTCGCATTCCGGAAAATTTAATGATTTACGAACGCTGTTTTCGATTAACAGGACAGAAGACGACGGTTACAGGAAAAATACTCATTATGAACGGTGGAATGTTTTTTGGAAAAATAATTACCAATTTACTCCTTCAAAAAATCTGATGTTATCCCTCAGCTACTATAAACAAAATAGAAATAGCGTTTTATTCTGGAAAGATTTGTCAAATGCGCTGATTCCACCAGATAATCAGGTAGATGATCAAGTTATATCCGAAAGATATTCTTTATCTACGTCTTTTAAGAATACAGTTACTGATAAATTTTTGTACAATATCAAAGGTGTGTGGTTCCGGAATTACTGGCGCGATAATATGGAGACTGGAGCAAACCGTTCAAGGTCAGATTTTATTGATACAGAAATTCAGTTTAACTATCAACCTCACGATAGACACATTCTCACATTTGGTGTAGAAGGAAATGGTAATCGTGTAACTTCCAATATTTTCGGGACGAGGTCAAGTTATAATTCTGCCATATATTTGCAGGATGAATATAAGGTTTCAGAAATTTTCAGAACAATATTTGGTGCACGATTTGATATGGGTAAAATTGATTCGTTGCAGTCTGATTATCAAATCAATCCAAAGCTGGGTTTTGTATATTCACCTATACCTTTAACAAGTTTTAGATTTTCGGCTGGCAGAGCATTTCGTTTTCCGTCGATAGGCGAAGCATTTACCTCGACACTTGCCAGTGGAGTTCGCGTAATTCCGAATCCGGATATTAAGCCCGAAAAAAACTGGACATTCGAAATCGGAGTTAATCATATATTAACAGAAAATATATTTTTAGATGCCTCAATATTTCAAAGTGAATATAACAATCTTATTGAAGCGAAGTTTATCTCAGTCGGGAAAGGACAGTTTATAAATGTAACGAGAGCAAGAATTCAGGGAGCAGAAGTATCCACAAAAACTTCATGGCTTAATGAGAAGGTAATACTTAATTTTTCGTATACTTTTTTAAATCCAAAAGATATTAATCGTGATGATATACTCAGGTTCCGGTCAAAACATTTATTTTATTCGTCACTTGCATACATTTTCCCCTTCATAGAATGCGGGATAGATTTCAGGTATATCAGCAGAATTGAAAAAATCGATGAAGAATTCTCGCTGGCTATCCGGGATAGCGATAAACGTGTTCCTACATATGTAATCGACACTCATCTTAGTTCAAAATTAGTGTTGATGAATTTGCCGGTTCGCCTGTCGCTTCATGTAAATAATCTGTTGCAATACAACTATGTTGAATTAATAGGGAATATAGCTCCGATTCGTCACATTATCTTCAGAGTTGAGACAAATTTTTAAAATAAATCAAATTCGATGATACTGAAAATTTAATGAAAATAAATTTTAAGATGCACCGTATAGCGGGCTGGTTTACTAATCCAATCGAATTAAAACATCATGAATTGACCGATAGACAAAAGTGGGCTTTTGCGTGGATCCCTTCTTCGGGTTGTGTTGTTGCCATAGGATGTTCATCGGGTTCATTGATAAAATATTTAAATGAAAAATCTCAAATTGTTTGTGGAATAGATACAGAATTTAAGACATTGGAAAGTATAATTAGTATTAATCCAAAAATAAATTTAATTCAAGCGAGTGCAGAAAAAATACCTCTACCGGCAGAATATGCTGATACTGTTTTACTTATCGATGTTCTGGAACATTCTTCTGATGATAAGATGGTAATAAGTGAAGCATGGAGGATTTTAAAATCCAACGGACAACTAATACTATCAGTGCCGCATAAAGGTTTATACGGATTTTTAAATCGGCGAAACGTTTCGCGTAAATATAAAAATATTGATGAACCAATTCATCGGCATTGTTCATTTACCGATTTGCGGCGTTTGTTTTTCCGTTTGTTTGAAGTAGAACAAAAACATTACGGCGGATTATTTTTATATCCATTCACAGTTGGCGCTAACTACTTCTTAAAAAAGCATTTTAATATTAACATAAATAATTTCTTAAATAAAATCGGCAATATAGATTACGACGTTTCGTGGGGCAGGATGAGTTCAAATATTATTGTTAAAGCAAGAAAGATATAGATAAAAATATTTATCGCGTGATAATTCCTAAAAAATACTTATATATTTTCCAAAGTTATGCATGGAATCATGCCGCAAGAATTGTGGAATACTTGCTTATTTATTTATTTTCGCTCATAGTTGCAAGATCCCTCGGACCTCATGGTAATGGAGTGTTTGCAAGTATTGTATCAATCTCGCATTTGATGGTAGCCATTTCATCTGCCGGAATTGATATGGCATTAAATCGGTTTCTACCAAAATACGTTGGATCAAATGCAAGCCCAAAAATCAATTACATTGCTCAACGATTAATCTTAATTAAAATTTTCATTCTAACAGTTTTAGGATTTGTTCTGACTTTTGGTTGGGCAGATGTTCAACAAATATTCAATTTGGACACATTAGGAGAACAATTTTTATTTTTCATTATTGTTTATGGAATATTAAGGGCCCTTTCATCTTCCATTTTATCCGTATGGGTTTCCCAGTTAAAGACAAAATCAATTTTCGTAATTAATACTGCCGCCCTTCTTTTGCAAATAATACTTATTTATATTTCTTCATTTGATGGATTGGAATTGACTGAAGTATTAATAATTGTAATATTTTGTTCAACTTTATCATTGACAACCCATTTGATTGTTGGAAGAAGATATTTTTTTAGTGCCATTGAAAAAGTTAACCTAAAACCGATTTTCGCATTTAGTGGTTGGCTGTGGCTCAATACTTTGATGGAATATTTTTTAGGTAAACATGGTGATATCGCGATTTTAGGAATATTTGGCATTAACAAATCAGACATCGGTTATTACGACATAGCACACGCCCTCACACAAATTCCTGCATTTGCACTTGGAGCGGGGTTTGCCGGAGTGACAATTTCGATATTTGCAAAATTAGCTTCCGAAGAAAAAGATAAAATAAAAGAATTTTGGATAAAACTAAGTTCGCTAATATCTCAGATCAGCATCCCGCTTTATTGTTTTGCGATAATATACGCGAAAGAAATAATTTCATTATTGTATTCTGATGAATTTATTCCTGCGGTTCTTATTTTTCAGTTATTATTAGCTTCCCGTTTGATAGCTCGTATCTTCGGCGGCGGTGAAAATGCTGAAGCTTTACTATCAATAGAAGCTGAAAAATCAATATTCCTATTAAGTCTTTTCGGGGCATTATTAAATTTAATTTTAAATATTATTCTTATCGCTAAATTCGGTGTGTTAGGTGTTGCAATGGCAACCGGTTCGGTCACGATCCTTGTTAACTTTGGCTCATGGTTCATCTTACACAATCGGTTACAAATACCTTTACAATTCAAAAACTGGTTATTTACAACGATTATCGGTTTTTCACCGGTGCTTGTTGGTAAAATAGTTTTTATTTCTCCGACTTTGACCCAATTGATTCTGATAATACTATTTTGTATAATTTTTTGGTTTTCCGGAATAATGATACTCAGGCGTCAATTTTATCGAAACGAATATTTCAAACTTAACTGAAAAAATTAAATGAAGATTGCAACAGTTGTATTAGATTTTAATAAACAGGGTGGAATTGAACGAGCCGCTTTTGAATTGACAAGTAATTTTCTTCAGATAGGAGAAGAAGTAACTGTTTATTCTTCATCTTTTCAAGAGATGGATTACCAGGTTAAAAAGGTCAGGATTCCCACTTGGGATTTTAAAACATCGACAAAACTTTTGAGTTTCAGGTATAATTTTCAGAGAGCGCTGAAAAAAAAGAAATTTGACATTATTCATTCGCATGCGGCAAACATAAAAAAATGCGACGTATTGACTGCGCAAAGTTGTCATAAAGCCGGAATGGTAATCCGTCAACGACTTTCAAAACAACTGCTCTCAAATAAAAATCTACATATTGCAGATACGATTCGGTTACGTGTAGAAACATTATCCTTTATAAAAGGTAACTATGAAAAAATTATTGCAGTCTCGAATGGTTTAAAAAGGGAGATATGCGAATATTATCAGGTTCCTCCGGAAGATATCGTTGTAATCCCTAACGGAGTAAATTTACAGGAGTTCCAACCGATAACCGTACAAGAGAAAATTCTGAAGAGAAAAGAACTTGGATTTTCGAAAGATGATTTTGTACTTCTTTTCGTTGGAAACGAATTTGATAGAAAAGGGCTTGAGCTTGTTATTAAAGCTATGGATTTAATAAAACATAAAACCATTAATCTTCTTGTCGTCGGTAAAGATAATCCAAAGCACTATTACGAATTAGCCGCTAAATTAAATTTGGGAAACCGTATTTTTTTTAAAGGATTGCAGAGTCCATTAACCCAATATTACAACGCAAGCGATGTATTTGTTTTGCCAACTTACCATGAATCGTTTTTGATTGCGGGAATCGAAGCGGCGGCGTGTGGATTGCCTCTGGTTATCACTAAAGTTCCCGGAGTGGAAGATTATTTGAAAGATGGGGGAAATGGTTATTTTATTAACAGAAATGAAGTTGATATTGCTCATAAAATCATTAAATTAATTGAAAACGAGAGCTTGCGAAAACAATTAGGCATGAACGCTATTAATTCTGCTCAAATTTATTCATGGGATAATATTGCACAAAACACTTTAAATCTATATAAGAAAATAATCTAAACCTATGAACATTACATCTTCTAGGAAAATCGCGTGTATCATTCTTAACTGGAATGGCAATACTGAGGTGGTCGATTGTGTCCGTTCGCTGTTGAATTCACACAATGTGAACGTAGATATACTGGTGGTCGATAATGGATCAACTGACGGTTCTGATATACAACTTCTTAAAACATTCCCTTTGATTAATTTAACCAAGTCCAAACACAACACAGGTGTAGCTCGTGGTTGGAATACGGGAGTGAGGCGGGCTCTTGAACAAGGGGCTGAATATGTTTTTTTTCTGAACAGTGACGCTCAGGTTGCAGAAGATTGTCTAAAGAAATTACTAGATACTATCGATGAACACACCACAGCCATGATTGTAACACCACGAATCCTGGATTCTACACAGGATAATACAATTTGGTTTGATGGGGGTAAGTTAAATATTTTTGGTGATGTGGTACATTATAAATTTGGACAGAAACATCTCCCTTCGTTTGATATATTCAGAACTTCTTTTGCTTCGGGCTGCGCAATGCTCATACGTTCGTCTGTGTTCGAAAGTGTCGGATTGTTTGATGAATCATATTTTGCTTATTCAGAAGATGCTGATTTTAGTTTTAGAGTATTATCTCAAGGATTGGAAATATTACACGTCCCACAAGCCATAGTTCATCATACACCATCTTCTTCTGTGAAACACAACAAAGGAAGATGGTTTCGAGATTACTATGTTACTAGAAACAAAATTCTATTGACACGAGACCGATTACATGGAATTCGTTGGTTTTGGTTTCTATTCTATTTTGTAATAGTGTATCTGATAAAACCTATAAGTTATTTTTTAATAACTTTGCAATTTAGACGTATCCGCGCGCTGATCATAGCATTATGGGATGCCGGACATCGAAAAACGTTTGAAAGATATTCATAATGAGATTGTTGGTTGTTGACCATACCGCCGTATTTTCTATTGACCGTGAATTGTATTATTGGTTGGAGGATCAATATCACATAGACATAACATTAATGGTGCCACGTCGCTGGCATGAACATTCTCAGAATCTTATTGCGGTTGACGACACATTACTTAATTTGGTAAGAAGTTCAACAATATTTACCGGGAGAGCACATCGTGTTTTGTACGTGGCTCTTTCAAAATATTTAAAGATTATTAAACCACATATTCTTTTAGTAAATGCCGAACCGGAAAATTTCCTCGCCTGGCAAGCAACGTTATTGCGAAATCATATTTCTCCGACAACTAAACTGATTTTTATTTCTTGGAGAAATATTGATTATAAAAGAGGTAGTTTCCCTTACAAATTTTCATTTCTGAATAAAGTATGCGAGGATTATGTTCTCAAGCATGCTGACCACTGCATAGCATATAACAATACAGCTCGTGATATTTTCAAAAGAAAAGGCTTCAATAATATCACAGCTATACCTCCATCTGTGAATACAAAAGTCTTCACAAAAACGAACAATACACACTCTCCGACATTTGTAATTGGATATATTGGCAGGTTAATTAAAGAAAAAGGGGTAGATATACTTATAAAAGCTGTTAAGGATTTACAATTCGATTATCGTTTATTAATTGTCGGTGATGGTGTAGAAAAACAACCTCTAACCGAACTTGTGCATAAACTGGGAATTGATAATCATGTTGATTTTTTTTCATCATCCTTACATTCTGATATACCGAATCACCTTAATTTAATCGACGTGCTTGTTTTACCTTCGTTTACAGGAAAATTCTGGAAGGAACAATTCGGTAGAATATTAATAGAGGCAATGGCTTGTGAAGTACCTGTTATTGGTTCCGATTCAGGCGAAATTCCTTCGGTAATTGGTGATGCAGGATTAATTTTTGAAGAGCAGAGTGTGGAAGATTTAAAAAATAAAATACAATTGATTTATGAAAACAAAATACTGAGAAAAGATTTGATTAATAAAGGACTTGAGCGGGTAAAAACAAAATATTCTGTCGAGGTTATTAGTAAGCAATATTATAAATTATTTAGTGATTTATTAAAAGAGCAAAAAGTATGACGATTCAACCAATAGATACAACCCTATTTCATAAAATCATTCCACCCCGGATTCAAGAAAATGAAAAACATCCCTGCTTAATTTTACTACACGGTCGTGGTGCTGATGAGAACGATTTACTCGGGCTCTCGGAATACTTAGATCCACGACTGTTGATAATTAGCGTTCGCGCTCCGTTGCCATTTGATTATGGCTTTGGTTACACTTGGTATCAGATGTTAGAAAATTATCAACCCGAATTAATGTCACTGAAAGAAAGTTTTCAGAAATTAAAGCAATTCATAACTGATGTCGCCGAAAAATATCCGGTTGATCCTTCAAAGATTTTCGTTTTAGGTTTCAGTATGGGAACCGTAATGGGAAATTTATTACTCCTAAGTCATCCTGAAAAAATTGCTGGTCTTATTGCAAATAGTGGTTATTTGCCTGTAAATTCAGGATTTTCCTATGATTATTCAGCAATAAAAGAAAAACCGATTTTTATTGCTCATGGTACCGAAGATTTAATTATACCGATTAGGTTCGGACAACATATGTATAACGAATTTAAAAAAGCGGAATCGAATGTTATTTACAAAGAATATCCGATGGGACATGAAATCAGCATGGAGAGTTTGCGGGATATGAGTGATTGGTTAACAAAATATTTAAATACAAAATAATGATACCGATAAAAGATAAAAATCCGGTTAGAAACTTTCCTTTTGTTAACTATATTCTCATTGGGATAAATATTGTAGTTTTTTTGTTACAAACGATGCTGGGCAAACATTTTTCTTCTATCGTTTACACTTTCGGGATGATTCCTGCGAGGTTGATGAATGATATAAATAATTTTGACGTCGGACTATTTACAATTCTTCCATTTTTTAGC
>CAYTID010000060.1:0-13729 GCA_964437735.1 uncultured Ignavibacteriaceae bacterium
AAATATAAAAAATTTTCTCGTGTATTAAAAATTCTTATATTTGTACAATGATATTGCTGGATAACATATCAATCCAATTCGGCGGCGAGTATTTGTTCAAAAACATTACGCTGCAAATCGGATCGAACGATAGAATTGGACTCGTAGGAGCGAACGGTACCGGGAAAACTACATTACTGAAAATTCTGATGGGAATGACACAACCTGATGCAGGCACGATACAAAAAGCAAATTATGTTTCTGTCGGTTATTTACCTCAGGAAACCGTTTTTTCAGTTGAAAATACTCTGTACAATGAAGCAAAATCCGCTTTTTCCGAAGTCAACCAACTGGAAGATCAGCTTGAGGAAGTAAATTGGAGAATCAGAAATTTCGATCCTCAGTCCTATGAAGACGAAAAATATCGCGAGCTTATAGATATTCAAGGTGAAATTCAGCATAAACTTGAAGTACTCGACGCGTACAGGATGCAATCCGAAACAGAAAAAGTGCTTATGGGTCTTGGTTTTTCCACTGATGATTTCAACAGATCGACATTGGAATTCAGCGGCGGATGGCAGATGCGTATCGCACTCGCAAAATTGTTATTGAGCAATCCCGCATTGCTTTTACTCGATGAACCGACAAATCACCTTGACCTTGATTCACTAAGATGGCTGGAGGATTATTTAAGGTCATATATAGGATCAATAATAATAGTATCGCACGACCGGACATTTCTCGATAACATGACGAATAAAACCTTTGCCTTAAGTAATTGTAAAATCGAGATATACTCGGGGAATTATTCTTTTTACGAAAAAGAAAGCAGAGAGAGAAAAGCTTTATTACAGAATGCCGCTAAGAATCAACAGCAGCAGTTAAAACAGACACAACAGTTTATTGATCGTTTCCGCTATAAAGCCACAAAAGCTCGACAGGTACAAAGCAGAATAAAGCAGCTTGAAAAAATTGATCTGATAGAGATTGAAAATGATGAAGATGAAATTCACTTCAATTTTACACATTCTAAACCTTCGGGAGCAATTGTACTAGAGGTATCAGATTTAACAAAAAAGTATGTTTCAATTCAAAATAAAAAGGGAAATTCAGAAGAAATAATCTATAAAACTGTTTTTGAAAATCTCAATTTTACGATCGAACGTGGCGATAGAATTGCATTGGTTGGTGTAAACGGCGCCGGCAAATCAACGATGAGCAGAATATTAAGCAATACAGAGAAACAAACCTCCGGCGAAATCAAATTCGGCTATAATGTAATTACCGGCTACTATGCACAAAATCAGGTTGACGAGCTTCAGAGTAATATGGAAGTTTTAGAAGTTGCAGAAAGTGAGGCCTCTGTTGAATCGAATACGCAAATACGCACGCTTCTCGGTTGTTTTTTATTTAAAGGAGATGATGTATTTAAAAAGGTGAGAGTACTTTCGGGGGGCGAAAAGAGCCGGCTTGCTCTTGCAAAGATGCTTCTCAAACCGGCAAACTTTTTAATTCTTGATGAACCGACTAACCACCTCGATATGCGCTCGAAAAAAGTTTTACAGGAAGCGTTAATAAAATTTGACGGTACCTATATCATCGTGTCGCACGACCGCCACTTTCTGGATCCCGTTGTGAACAAGGTTATCGAAGTACGAAACCAATCAATAAAAATTTATCTTGGAAATATTTCCGATTATATAAACGCTAAGGAAAAAGAAGTCCAACTATATAACGCAGATATTTCATCGACAGAAAAAAACAAGAAAAACAATGTTTCGCTTCTCGAAAAAGAGAGAAAGCGGATTGAGGCAGAACAAAGACAGAAAATTTACAAGCTCACCAAGCCGCATAAGGATAATCTCGATAAAATTGAGAAACTGATTAAAGAAAAAGAAAAAACGAAAGCAGAATACGAAAAACAAATGTCCGACCCTGATTATTTTTCTGATTCGCAAAGAGTAAAAACCGTTTCGCGTGAATATAGAAAAATCAATAACGACCTTAATGAACTATACGACCGCTGGGCAGAAGTCAGCTACCAGATAGAAAAATTAATAAAAGATAATTTTGAATTACTATAGGAAAAGTGGATTTTCGGAGATTTTAGGAAAAAGTATTATTAACACATCAGCGTTTAAAAATTTAAATAAGTTAGAGTCGTCTGTTTCAAGTTTTATATTATATTTTTCTTGCATCTTATTTAAAAATTGTTTAATGTATTACAAGTTTTTGGAATTATAAAATGGATTTTCACATGGAAGGTACTGCCCAAATCAATCAAATATTAGAGAGTATAACAGGCGGTTTTTTTGCGCTCGATCGTTTATACCAATTCACTTATTGGAACCGCGCCGCCGAAGAAGGAACCGGTCTCAAGCGCGAGGAAGTTTTGGGAAAAAATGTTTTTGAAATTTTCCCTAACGCTAAAGATGCCGAGATCGGTGAAAAGTACCGCCTCGCCATGAACACAAATACTTTTCAATCCATTCAATCGGCTTATACCGACGATAGATTCGAGGCTTGGTACGATATACGTATTTATTCTACAGAGAACGGCATCTCGGTTTTCTTTCAGGATATCACAATGCAAAAACTTCAGCAACTTCAAAAAGAATTACTTCTCGATGTTTCTCAATTAATCAATACAATACACCATATCGACGAATTGTGTATCGAAGCAGCGATTCGCATATCCGGATATCTTGGAATTCCTTCAAAATTTGTATGCATATATCGGTATGATTCCAAAACTTCCCTGCTGCATTTACTAGCTCCCTCGCTTTCATATGTTCACATCTCACCCGATGTTGAGCACCAAATCGTTGACGAAAAAGCCAATACGATTGCGGTACAAACTGCTTTGACCAGAAAATCAATAGTAACAGACGAACTGGCGCGAAGCACTATGGCGGCATTTTTTATTACGGAAATAGAAGAAAATAAAATTAAAACACTCATTTCTTTGCCACTCATAGTTCATGGTGAATTACATGGTGTCCTGGAAGTAATGACTCGAAAAGAGGAGGAGTATCTCAAAAGCGAAGTGGATTTATTGACCGTGATCGCAAACGAATTATCAATCGGCTTAAACCGAAAAAAATTAACCGACGAAATAACAATAAAAAACATAGAACTTGAAAACGAAAAACAAAAAACAGAAGAAGCTCATCTTGCGTTGAAAAAATTTCTTGCAACGTTCAGCCACGAATTACGAACACCCTTAAATTCAATCGTCGGTTTTTCGCAGTTCCTCTCGACCGATTTCGAGAGCCTTCCGCCCGAGAAAATCAAAGACTTCATGAAAAATATTCACACAAGCGGAGAACACCTGCAAGACCTGATTAACGATATATTGGATTTCTCTAAAATCGAAGCCGGTAAAATGGACCTTCATATCGAAGGTTACCCGATCGATTATTTTGAAGAGAGCATCAGAAGAGTATTGCAATCAGAATTTGACAAGAAAAACATTAAGCTGCAATTTAACATTTCATCGCACATTGAAACACTTTATGTGGACCAGACAAGGTTTAAGCAAATTATGGTAAATCTGGTTTCAAATGCAATAAAATTCAGCCATGACGGAAGTATAATCGAAATCGGATTTAGGCGTGTTGAAAATGAAGTCGAGATATCCATTAAGGACAAAGGTATCGGAATAAAACGGGATGAGCTGCAAAAAATATTCAAACCTTTTCAGCAAACAAAAAGTGCAAAAGGAGAAAAAGAAGGTACCGGACTTGGTCTTGCAATAACAAAACGTCTTGTTGAATTACACGGAGGAGAAATATCAGTCGAGAGCGAGTGGGGACGAGGAACAACTTTTATTATCAGAATCCCTATTGTTCTTGGAATTGACAACGATCTGATGAAATCGAACTTGCTGGAAGAATTTTCAAGCCTTGAAACAAGGACGCCCCGAGAAGCACAAATTGGTACTTACGAATTGTGTTCAGGTATTGAAAAGGAAACAGAGAAGAAAAAAGAAAAACCCCTTGTACTGATAATAGAAGACAATCAGCAGGCGATACAGTTACTTGAAATGTACCTTCAAGACACCGGTTATAGAACAGAAGTTGCCCGCGACGGTTTGCAGGGAATCGAAAAAGCTAAACGACTTAAACCAAACATAATCACATTGGACCTGATGCTTCCGATGCGGGATGGATGGCAGGTATTAAAAGATTTAAAAAACCATCCGGTCTGTAAAGATATTCCAATAATCATAATATCAATTACAGATGAAAAAAAACTTGGCTTTAGTCTTGGCGCTGCCGATTATTTTGTCAAGCCTGTCAATAAAATCGATCTGCTGGCAACCTTAAAGCGCATACCGATGAAAAGACAACCAACGTCTGAACATCCTAAGATCCTCGTAATCGACGATGATAAAACCGCGGTTGAGCTGATAGAGGTAATATTAGATTCAGAAGGTTACGATGTTATTAAAAGTTATAGCCCAAAAGAAGGATTACAACTTGCTATAGATGAAAACCCTGACATCGTTATCCTTGATTTGATAATGCCGGAGATATCAGGTTTCAACCTCGCTTATCAGATGCGCCAAAATGAAAAAACCAAAAACATTCCTATAATCATTTTAACTTCGATGGAAGTCGACCAGGAAACCAGAGATAAAATGGAAGGATTTGTTTCGACCGTTATGAGCAAGCAAAAGTTTACGAAGAAAGATTTATTGAGAGAGATAAATTCGATTGATAAGATAAAATAAATTAGATCCGCAACTTCATACCGAAAGCAAACGATACTCGGTTCGCGCTTTTAGGCAGTATTACAGCCTCAAAGTTATCTGATGCAAATTCAATATCTAAAAATCCCATTAGGAAGCCAAAGCCAAATCCCATGTTGGTATTAGCTCTCCCTCCTAGGGAAACTCCAGTCCGAATCGGTAACCATCTGAATGGTTTGTATTCAATTCCTAATGAAAAACGGGGCGCGGTCGTACTTCCTGTATAATCTGTAAAACCCTGATTGTAGTCGAATGCAACAATTAATTCTCCCGGAAAGCTATTAATGAAAGGGGCTTTATCAAGCTGATACGCAGCACCAAATCTTAATGTTGTGGGCAGGTTCGATGAAAAACCGGAGATTTTGATATTTCTACCTTCAAATAATTTCTGTAGTGTGTCCAATTGCTTATCGGCTATTTTAGGATCGTCAAAATCAAATTCTGCATAGTTAGAATGTTCGTATGTGTTGTGCTTCCAATTTATTCCACCCATATCTACCAAGGCAATTCCCACACTAAGTTGATCATTAACAAATCCTGAAACACCGATATCAAATCCGAAGCCATGTCCTGCGGGTCGTGGAAAAACTGAAAACTCGGCGTTACTGTTTTCATCGAGTAAATCAATTCCCGCGAACCTTGCCCGGTAATCTACTACTCCTGAAATTTTTGCAAATTTATCAGTTGAAAAATAGGCAGTGTTCCGATTTAGGTCGGCAATTCCATAACCGTGAATCAGTTTAATTGTTATACCCGCTGCCATCGATTGCATAAATTTAAAATGAGGAATATTTCTGCCGTAAGATAAAGAGTATTCCCTCAACCACATTGAATTAAAGTACGTTTTGCTGAAATCGAAACGGCTTCCCAAAGGATTTCCGTAAAACAAAAACTGAATATAGTCTTTTGGAATAATCAGGTTAAATCCGGCTTTTTCTGTAACACTAAATGCAAACCCGCCGATTTTAGGATGGTGATATGATAAGGATAGCAATTTTAATTCAAAATCCAATCCGTTTAACGCAATCCCGTCCGGGAAAAGATTAATAATTTTTTTCTTATCTGCATCGCTGAGTATAAATGGATTTCCGTTGTTGTCGCCTGTAAAATATTTATCGTATATTTTTAAATCTATTATATCACTGCCGATTTTGGTCCCAAAATTTATAAGATTAAACGAAATATCGCTTTTGTCGGGATATCCGAGATTAGCCGGATTTATTCCTACGGCATTTATTCCGCGTGAAACCGTTGTATAAGTACGCGCCATTCCGACTCCTTGCAAATTCGTTAAATCACCCCCTGCAAACAGCGAATGACTTATAAAAATCAACAAACTTAGAAATTTCATGTTTTCTCCTTTATTCTTTTACTTGATAATTAAAAGTTCCGAAAACACGAAAATTTATCCAGTCAGTATTTCTGAATTTTACAGAAGGAACATTTTCAAGTGTATTTAGTGTAATTTCCAAGGCAATATACTTAGCCGTGTTAATATTATCTATTTCCTGTTTATTTAAACGGACTTCAAATTTCGATTGAACCGGATTGGAAGAAAATCCGTCCGAGCCTATTGTCGATGATTTAATTGCTACGGGACCTGTACTCGGCAGGGTTTGAATAAAACCCTTTTTCGCATTAAGCAACTTCAGAGATAATCGTGAGTCCAATGGAATTTTATTGTTGACTGTAAAATTGATTTTCCCCCCCTGAATCCTATCAACCGATGCAGAATCAAGGTCTATAGTATTTCCATTATCATTTTTATCTTCTCCCATTCTTAATGTATCTCTGAAAACTCCCCCTTTTATGCCGATATTTGATGGTATTTCAAAGAAAGATTCACCTACAATCTTATCTCGGCTCGAAATTGATCCCGATGAATAAAGCGGATTAATTGTTATAAGTGTTTCAATTTTATATTTTGGGGGAAGGTTTTTATTTAGCGATACATACCTTCTTAATGTAGAAACAACTTCGTCTCCACCGATAATGATTGGCGTTGTTGTATTGGCATTAATAATGGTTGGGGGAATTGCCAGCGTATAATGTGCTGAATCATTTAACCTGATGAAACCACTTATACGGGATTGTATATTGGGGGATGTTAAGTTCAGAATAAATTTTGCTTCAGGAAACCGCAAGGAATCTGCTGAAAATTGTAAAGGTATATCATTAAGTTTTATATTAATCGTCGTATCGAGTTGGATGTCCACCGGTTTTATCTGACCTTCGATAAATGAGGCAACAATAATGTCCTGTGGCGGCGGGTGAATTTTTATAGAGGCAATAAGTACATCATTTTGACTAAACGTCCTGAATTGTACCGTATCCTGTTCTGAACCGAGTTGAACAAACTGCGCACTATAAATTAATGTATCTGTAGGAAAAGGATTATTAATTTCATAATTGGCAAAATTTAGCTGCAATATTGATGAATCTTTCCTTGATACAACTTGATTAATAAAAAAAGGGAGTTGATTATTTTTGTTTATCAATTGCGGAAGCATCAGAGTGATCCGAACTGTAACGTCAAAATCGTTTTTTATTTTTAGGTCAACAATTCCTTTTTTAAAAAACGCTCTCTTTAACTTCGTGGGAGTGGCGGAACTGTCAATCACAAATTTTGCGCTGTCAACACGCAGAATATTTGTCGGAGGAATTTTTGCCCGTCCGCTTCTAATTGAAAGATTTAAAAAATCAATTTTAACTTTAAGCACTGTATCCTGAATCGTAACCTGATTAGTCCCGCTTCCGGGAGTTCCGGAATAGATCGTATCGAGTTTTAGCGGAGGGTTAAGCGTTCTGTTGTGAAGTTGTTGTTCAGCCTGCCGGGTTCCGTGTGGGGGGAGCGAATCTATATAAAAAATAAATTTATTATTTCGGAAATCAACAAAACGGATTGTATCATTAAATTTAATTGTAATCGGCAGCGGATTAAAGATTGTCAGCCTGAATATTCCGGTTTCAAATTCCAAGTAATCAAACTGATCGTTGGAAGGTATTTGAGCTGTGATCGGAGGAAGATTGCCCGGAGGAATAATTGTCGGGAACCTGGGTAATCCGGGAACTGGGATATCTGTCCCGGTAGAATAATTTCTGAATGGAATCACACCGGTTTTAATATTCATCGGGATTGGTTCAGCGGGTTTCAATTTTATCTTGTCGCCGACGCTGTCCGATTCCGTTTGCCGCGAATATGAATATACCATATAACCGTTTAAAGGATTAATTTTAATCAGACTCGTATCCTTTTGAATAAGGGAATCGATTGTGTAGGGACGGTTAATAATTGGAAAATTTACCTCAACATCCCATGAGGGCAACACCGGTTTTTTAAATTCGCATCCGGAAAAAATAACTCCAAGCAGTAAACAAAATTTTGAAATAAAGTAAATTTGACTTTTCATTATTCTAGCCTCTATATTTCTAAACGAATATAGAAATACGATTTCAGAATATCAACAGGATTCTAGCTTTCGTTGACTACGGTCACAGAATTATTGGGGGGAAATAATAATCCTCCTATATTTGATGTGTTTTGAGGTATTTATATTTTAATGAACCTGTCCTTCGGGATTTATAGGCTGAAATCCGAACCCGCCGCCGCTGGGTTCTCCGTGAATTTTAATTTCTCCGAATTTTTTTTCGAATTTTTCGATATTGTCTTTTAAAGCATTCATTAATAATTTTGTGTGTTGGGGTGTCATAATAATTCGTGCATGAACTTTTGCCTTTGGAACTCCGGGTAAAACCCGCGTAAAGTCTATCACAAATTCTGCCGGCGAATGAGTTATAATCGCGAGATTAGAATAAATCCCTTCGGCTTCTTTGTCGGTAAGTTCTATGTTGATTTGTTGTGGTTGTTGCTGGTTGGTCATTGAATTTCCTTTCATCATAAAAAATGCCCGTTAAACCGGGCATTTTATTTTTACTAATTTATTATTTTTATTTTTTCTTTCTTAATTCATCCGCTTTATCAAAAGCTATCTTTGCTTCTTTGGGCAGATTTAATATTGTGTTAACCATACCGAGTGTTTCCCAGCCGCTTAAATCGTTAGGATCGACTTCGATTAATTTTTCCAAATTCTGTTTCGATTTTTTAAACTTCTCTTCGTACGATTTATCAATTATTTTTGACTTATCTCCTGCGGCAACTGCTTCCGCTTTCTCTTTCATCTTCTGACCCCACTGCATATAAGCCGCGCCTGTATTATACAAAGCATCAGTAAATTTGCTGTCAAAGCCCAACGATTTTTCAAAGTTTATTGTCGCTTCTTCAAATTTATTCGCCCGTAATAACAAAACTCCGTAATTATAATAAACATATTTATTCTGAGGGTCTGCTTTGATCGCACTTTGATATAATTTCATCGCATCTTCGGTTTTTCCTGCCGCTATATATGAATCATTCAGCAAGGCTAAAAGATTTACATCTTCCGGAGCATCTTTTGAAGCCGTTTCTAAAATGTTAATCGCTTCATCTAAATTTGTATTCATTTTCTTCAGCAAATTTTCTTTTTCCGTTCCTTCGAGGCTTTGAGCTTGTTCTTTAGCTTCTATCGCCTTATCATAATAAATTGCCCCAAGAATTCTTCCTATCTGCGGATCATTTTGACGTTTTAAACTCTCCTTAAAATAGGGAATCGAATTATCAAGCTCTTTCTTGCCATAGTAACACAAACCTAAAATTCTATAACCCGCTGCACTATCGGGCATCATCAGTATCGAAGTTTTTAAATTAGAAATTGCGACATTATAATTTTCAGCCGGGTTTTCCGCCTGTATTGCTTGATTGTAATTTTCAACACCCTTGTTTAACGAACTTGCCCAGATGCTTAATCGGAAATTGTCAATATCTTTCTTGTATTGGTTAGAGTGCTTCAATGAATTGTTAAATGCATCGAGCATCCCTTCGTAATTTTTATTTTCATAATTAACACGCCCTAACAGAAACCACGCCTCAAAGTTTTGCGGATTTTTGACTAATTCTTTCTCCAACTGATCTTTTGCATTATCCCACTCGGACCTCTGCAAATATAATTTTGCGCTTGTCATTTCAGCGCTTCCACATTGATAACCTGAAAAAACGATGCTTACTAAAATTCCGGCAAGAACCAGCGCTAACAATTTACTTTTCATTTTTCTCCTTTTCAATCATTTTTTAAAAAAATTTCATCTAAATATACTTAATGTGCCGTTGATAATCAAGGTAATAATTTTTCGAATTCTCTGAAAACAGTTAAATTACGTTGCTTTTAAGGTTTTTTTTTGATAAATTATCAACAATCATATTTAAAGTTCTAAATTTTTTTTAAGGAGAATCATAATGGCAATGAACCTATCTCAAAAAATCTTAAATTCCCACTTAATTTCAGGAAAAATGGAGCCGGGAACCGAAATCGCAATTAAAATTGACCAAACATTGACTCAAGATGCTACCGGGACAATGGCATACCTTCAATTCGAAGCAATGGGCATACCTCGTGTAAGAACTAAACTTTCTGTCAGTTATGTCGACCATAATATGCTCCAGCAAGATTTTATGAATGCCGACGATCATCAATATTTGCAAAGTGTTGCCGCAAAATATGGAATATATTACTCACGCCCGGGCAACGGAATTTGCCATCAGGTACATCGTGAAAGGTTCGGTGTTCCCGGAGAAACTTTGTTAGGTTCGGATTCGCACACACCTACGGGTGGTGGACTTGGAATGATTGCAATCGGCGCAGGCGGATTGGATATAGCATTAGCAATGGCGGGTGAACCTTACGTTTTAAATATGCCAAAAATTTTAGGAGTGAAATTGGTAGGAGAGCTGCAACCGTGGATTTCCGGAAAAGATGTTATTCTTGAAATGCTTCGACTGATTACGTCAAAAGGAGGAATAAATAAAATAGTTGAATATTACGGACCAGGAGTATCCTCGCTTCCCATAGGCGATCGTTTTACGATCACAAACATGGGTGCAGAGCTTGGCGCAACAACATCTGTTTTCCCAAGCGATAATATTACCAAAATATACCTTGAAGCTCAAGAGCGCGGTAAAGTTTGGAATGAGTTACATCCTGACGAAGGTGCAACCTACGACAGATGCGACGTTCGTCTTCACCTCGAGAAAGATGCAAAAGCAATCGCTGCATTAAAAGAAGGCTCAGCTGTTAACCTCACAATCAGCGAACCGAATGAAGCCGGCTTTGTGACAGTTGAATTCGATGGATTGATTATAGATTTAGACAAGCTCGAACCACTTATTGCACAGCCCCACGCGCCTGATAATGTTATTAAAGTAAGCGAACTCGCAAAACAGAATATTAAAGTTGAACAGGCTTGTGTAGGTTCCTGCACCAATTCAAGTTATTTTGATTTAAGCATGGCAGCTCAAATGCTGAAAGGAAATCCCGTTCACTCTAATACGTCCTTCTCGTTAAATCCCGGATCAAAACAGGTTTTTGAAATGATTGCCAGAACGGGAGAACTTGCAGACATCATTTCATCGGGAGCGAGAATACTGGAATCGGCGTGTGGTCCTTGTATCGGAATGGGACAAGCTCCATCGAGCGGAAGCGTTTCAGTCCGATCGTTCAACAGAAATTTTGAGGGAAGAAGCGGAACAATGGATGCAAATGTTTATCTCGCCTCGCCTGAAACAACAACAGCGGCTGCTCTTACAGGAAAAATTTCAGATCCGCGTGAGGTGGCGAAAGAATTTAAACTTGTTTATAAAAAACGCGAAGAGCCCCCTAAGTATCTGATCAACGATTCGATGATAATTCCCCCGGCGAAGAATCCTGATGAGGTAGAAATTATTCAGGGACCGAACATTAAGCCCATTCCGCGATTCGACGAGATGCCAAAAGACATCAGCGGTAAAGTATTATTAAAGACAGGCGATAATATTTCAACCGATCACATTTCCCCCGCCGGCGCGAAAGTTCTCCCTTTAAGATCAAACATTCCGGCGATTTCCGAATTCACATTCACACGCGTGGATGCCGAGTTCCCCAAACGGGCACGGGAATGGGGCGGCGGATTCGTCATCGGCGGCGATAATTACGGACAAGGCTCAAGCCGTGAACACGCGGCTTTATCCCCAAAATTCCTCGGCGTAAAAGGGGTAATAACAAAAATATTCAACAGAATCCACAGATCGAATTTAATTAACTTCGGGATTCTTCCCCTCACATTCGCTAATCCGACCGATTATGATACAATTGAGTTCGGTGATGAGTTGATTCTTGAGAACATTAAAGAACAGTTGAAAGCAGGAAAACAAAAAGGTGAAGTTGTTCTGAAAAACATTACCCAAAAAACCGAAATAAAACTTAATTACGACCTCACAGAACGTCAAAAAGAAATATTATATGCCGGCGGAATGCTCAACATGGCAAGAAAAAAATCATAATTTATAAATAACAAAAATCAGTTTATTGGAGATTAAATGGCAAATTATCTATTATCAAAAGTTCCTGAAAATGGCGGCACAATTACTATTCAAGACGGAAAATTAAATGTTCCTGACAATCCGATTATTCCTTTTATAGAGGGTGACGGAACAGGTCCGGATATCTGGCGCGCGTCTCAACGCGTTTTTGATGCTGCGGTTCAGATAGCATACAGCGGAAACAGAAAAATTCAATGGATGGAAGTATTTGCCGGTGAGAAACCTTTCACAAAATTCAACACATGGCTTCCCGATGAAACTATCCAGGCGTTCAACGAATTTCTGGTCGGAATAAAAGGTCCTCTTACCACACCTGTCGGTGGCGGAATCCGCTCTTTAAATGTGGCGCTTCGTCAATTGCTCGACCTCTATGTTTGCATCCGTCCCGTGAGATGGTTTGACGGCGTCCCTTCGCCCGTGAAGAGACCCGACCTTGTAAACATGGTCATATTCAGAGAAAACACAGAGGATATTTATGCCGGAATCGAATTCGCTGCAGGAACCGACGAAGCCCAGAACCTTTTGAATTTCATCGAAAAAGAATATCCCGACATGTTTAAGAAAATCCGTTTCGGTACAACTGCAAAAGTAAATAATTGGTTAAATCTGACAGGCAAGTCATTCGCCGATTCGGGTATTAAAGTCGGACTTGGCTTAAAGCCCGTATCAACACACGGATCGGAACGTTTGATCCGCGCAGCGATTCAATACGCTATCGACAACAACCGCAAGTCAGTTACATTCGTGCATAAAGGAAATATTATGAAGTTTACCGAAGGCGCGTTCCGCGACTGGGGTTACGCGCTGGCGGAAAGAGAATTCGGAGATAAAGTTTATACTTGGATGCAATGGGAACGCACAAAGGAAGAAAAGGGTGAAGATACTGCCAACGCCGAACAAAAATCCGAGATAGCAGCAGGAAAAATTCTTGTCAAAGATGCGATCGCCGATATTACTTTGCAGCAGGTTTTAACACGACCGGATGAATTTGATGTGATCGCAACTTTGAACTTAAACGGCGATTACTTAAGCGACGCTCTTGCCGCTCAGGTCGGAGGTATCGGGATCGCTCCGGGCGGAAACATCAACTATGTGACAGGTCATGCGGTTTTCGAGGCGACTCATGGAACAGCTCCGAAATATGCCAACCTCGACAGAGTAAATCCTGGCTCTGTTATTCTCAGCGGCGAGATGATGCTCAGGTATATGGGCTGGACCGAAGCTGCCGATTTAATTATCAAGAGTCTTAATGAAACTATCAAATCGAAAGTTGTTACATACGACTTTGCACGACTTATGGAAGGAGCAAAGCAGGTTAAATGCTCTGAGTTTGCCGACGCAATGATCGGCAATATGTAATAATATTTTTTTACCCTTAAGGTAACTTTTTCAATTATTTTTTTGAGGAGGTTACCTTTTTTATTATATTCACTTTCAATGAGGATTACAAAATATTAATTTTTATAATGGTAAACACAGGGTATGAACAACTTCCAAGATAAAGCCAATTTCATCTGGCAGGTTGCCGATGATATTTTAAGAGGATCGTA
>CAYTID010000061.1:0-13629 GCA_964437735.1 uncultured Ignavibacteriaceae bacterium
GATACACAATAATTGTAATTTCATTATGAAATAGGATTCAATTGCAGGGCGATTTGACAAATCGCCCTGCAAGATTACTCAAAAAAATACCTTGCCCCGATCGCTCCGTTCATGTTAAAACTTGTTCCGGGAATGATATCAAATACCGGAGCAATTTCCACGAAGAAATCTAAAGGAGCGGATTTTAGAAAATATCCCACACCAAACACTCCTCTTACACCAAGTTTCGAATCATCCTTTTTCCCGAACTTTATCCGTCCGCCAACGCCATAATAAACCGGAATCTGTTCTTCGGTTTTGATTAAATCGAACGAATGCCACAAGTAATCGGCGTGAAAATGCATTGACGGACTTTTATAATATGACCAGGCTAAACCTGCGTCGATTGCATTAGTCTCATTCATCCATGATTTTAAGCTTATTCCTGTCGGTTCACCCAGCATCACTCCAACGCCAAATCCCTTTTCCTGTGAATATGAGATTGAGAGAGAAAATAAAAACAGAATAATATATTTTTTCATCGTCGTTCCTAATTGTTCCGAAATTTGATAGAAGATAGAAAAAAAATTTTCGGGTTGCAAATATTGTGAAATTTTTATTTATTAACGGAGTTATGATAGTATTAGGAATCGAATCGTCTTGCGATGAAACCTCAGCGGCAGTAATGGTTGACGGAGAAATTAAATCAAATGTAATTTCTTCTCAATTTATACACCATAAATACGGTGGAATTGTGCCGGAGCTGGCTTCGAGAGCGCATCAAAAATTAATAATCCCTGTTGTTGATGAATCTCTTAAAATCGCAGGCGTATCTAAAGAAAGGCTAAATGGAGTTGCTGTCACTTATGGTCCGGGCTTGATCGGTGCGCTGCTTGTCGGTTTGAATTTCGCAAAAGCTTTTGCATACAGTCTTAATATTCCTTTACTTGGCGTAAATCATATGCAAGCGCATTTGTATTCAAATTTCATCGGAAAAAATAAACCGAATTATCCATTTATTTGTCTGATTGTTTCGGGCGGACATACTCAAATAGTTTTTGTCAGAGAACCTTTTAAGCATGAACTTTTAGGTGAAACTTTGGACGATGCAGCAGGTGAAGCGTTTGATAAAGTTGCAAAAATGTTAGGTCTTGGATTTCCCGGTGGACCCAAAATCGACCAGATGGCAAAAAGGGGAGATCCACGATATGTAAAATTTCCCCGTGCATGTCTTCAGGAAAATAGTTTTGAATTCAGCTTCAGCGGTATCAAAACATCTGTTTTATATTGGTTAAAGAACAGAGGATATTATCCTTTGAAAGAAGAAAAAAAAATTGATAAAGATAGATTACCCGACTTATGCGCTAGCTTTCAAGCCGCTGTTGTAGATGTTTTGATAGAGAAAACAATGAATGCCGTCGAAAAATATAATGTTCATGATGTAGCTGTATCAGGGGGTGTTTCTGCTAATTCAGAATTAAGATCAAGGTTGGCGAAAGTATGTCAGGAAAAGAAAATTAATCTTTTTATTCCGGAGCTTGAATATTGTACTGACAACGGCGCCATGATAGCGATTGTGGGTAATATGCTTCTCGAACGCGGGATGGTTTCTGATTACGAATTAAATGCAGTTGCCAATCTAAACATTACTGATAATTGAATTATGGCAAAAGTACAAAAACCGCAAAATAACAAGTTTGTTAAGTTTGACATTCCATTAAAAAATGTTAATTACCTTTTGGTATTATTGTGTCTTGCCTGTACAGGTTTTTTGATTTACGCTTTATGGTACAGCTTCAACCTCAATGGTTTTTTCGGATTCACATTAGATGATTCATGGATTCACTTGCAGTTTGCTAAAAATTTGAACGAATACGGAAGTTTCTCTTATTTTAAAAATGAAAACGTAACAGCCGGATCGACAGCTCCACTATTTACATTTCTGCTTGCGGCAGGATTGTTTATTACAAAAAATGAAATGTTGTTAAGTTATTTTTTTGGAATATTATTCTTTTCAGGGTCGGTCTATTATTTCTTTAAATTATTAATGGAAGTTTTTAATAAATCGATAATTATAGCGCTAGCGGGTTCAATACTCTTGGTGTTGGAACCTCGTTTGGTTTGGGTTTCTCTATCGGGCATGGAAACTACTTTCGCGATATTTTTATTGCTCTCTTCTTTATATTATTATCGAACAAAAAAAAATATTTTGTTCGGCATCTGTGCAGGATTTTTATTATGGGTCAGGCCCGAAGCAATTATTTTATTTGGCGCTTACGCCTCAGATATTTTATACCACAAATATTGGATAAAAAAGGTTTCAAAAAATAAAACACAGCCATTAAACGATATAAAATGGATATTACCGTCAATAATTATTATTTCAATATTATCGGTGATTTATGTTACAATGAATTTATATCTTTCAGGGTCTATCTTCCCGAATACCTTTTCAGCAAAAATTAAATATTACTCAGGAGGATCGACAGATTACTGGAAGCAGCTTTTGGAATTTATTACTTCAAAACAATTAATTCCTTTTGCAATATTTATTGGGATCGGGATTATATATTCCTTAACAAATATTGTAAAACGTAAAACTGAAAGCTCGATTGTCTTTTTAGTTTGGATTGCCGGAATGGTACTCGCTTATAATTTGTATCTTCCTTATCTTTATCAGAAAGGAAGATATCTCATGCCTATATTGCCATTATTAATTATTTTTGGTTTATCCGGTTTAATAGTGACTATTAATTTTATAACAGATAAATTTTCTTCACTCTCTAAACGTGCCGGATATCTCTATTTGACCTCAGTGATAATGATTATCTTTATATTTCAAAGCGGGTTCGGCTCAATTAAAATGATCGATGAATATTCACGCGATTGCAAATATATCAATGACCGGCAGGTGATTACTGCAAAGTGGTTGAAGAATAATCTCCCAGAAAACGCTGTTATCGCAACTCATGACGTTGGTGCGATTGCGTATTACTCGGAAAGAAAAATTGTCGATATGGTAGGACTTGTTTCGCCAGACATGATAGAAAATATAGGCAGCTATGATAAGTTGTTAAGATTCCTGAATTCAAAGGGGGTAACACATATTTCCGTATTGCGGAATTGGTTTCATATCGGGAATCAAAACAGATTATATAACACCGATCTCCGATATCCGGAAATTATGGAAGTGTTCGAATACTCACGTGACAAAATCGTTTTTGTTCCCGCCGATGTGGATATTATGAATAATAATGCCAGATATCTATTATCAACAGGACAGTTCCGTCAGGCAGGATTGGTTTTGGATCAATCGTTAAGAAGATTTTCCGGTTATGATGACACTCATTATTTAATGGGATTGGCACTTGAAAAAAACGGTAATCATGAAATGGCGAAAGAAAATTATCGAAAAGCTCTGCTCCTTAATCCATACAATAAAGCAGCTGAAATTGAGTTAAGTAAATTTTAAATGAAAATTAATAAAACTATTACCAAACGCTGTGGCTAAGAAAAAAAGATTTAAAAAATATTTTCTGACATTCACTCTGTTAATATTTTTGGTAACGAGTATTTTCGTTTATTATACATTCTTCGCAGTAAAGTATTTTGAAGGAGAAAAAATTATTATAGTTTCGAAGGGTATGTCGCTGAATCAAGTTGCTGACAGCTTAGAGGCAAACGGGATTATTCGGAGTAAATTTTTATTTGGATTGGCAGGAAAATATCTCGGACTTGAAAAAAGAATCCGCGCAGGGAAATATCTTTTTCATGAAGGCTTAAGTAATCTCGAGATTTTAAAAGACTTGAAAACCGGCAATTCCGCTTTGTTGATAAGCGTAACCATTCCCGAAGGACTCAGAATTATTGATCAGTCAAAACTATTTTCTAAAATATTAGGAGTCGATTCTGCAAAACTAACAAAATTGACATTTGATGAAGATTTTGTGAAGAGTCTCGGACATACGGAGGGCCATTTAGAAGGATTTCTGCTTCCCGACACGTACCATTTTTACTGGCAGACAGACGAGGAAGAAATAATCCGAAGACTCGTTGATGCATTTTGGAATTTTCTGAACGACAGTTTACAAGCAGATATTCAAATGCGTGGATTGTCGATAAAAGAAATATTAACAATGGCCTCGATTATTGAAGGGGAAACCAACCTGGATTCCGAACGGGCAAAGATAGCGGGTGTTTATTACAATAGATTAAGAAAAAAAATCCCTCTTCAGGCGGACCCAACAATTCAATATATTATAAAAGATAGTCCCCGTCGTTTGACTTACAGTGATTTGAAGATCAATTCGAGATATAACACATATTTATTTTCAGGTTTACCCCCCGGACCTATTAATAATCCCGGGAGAGCCTCAATATTAGCTGCGATATTTCCTGAAAAACATGATTATCTTTACTTTGTAGTTTCTTTAAAAGGCGGACATGAATTTAGTAAAACTTATGATGAACACCAGCGAGCGGTAAATAGATATCGTCGAATGAGAGATATTAAAATTTCGTCAGGGAATTAAATGATTAAAAAAAGAGGACAACCGCAACGTACTTACGAGAAAACCTTAAAAACATTTTTAATCCAATCCATAAAAATCAAATCTCGTTTTCCGCGCGATTGTCCTGGAGGCGCTATGAAAACAACTTTACTCTGTTGTCATAAATATTAACAAAATACTCATAAAATGGTTCCAAGAATATCAAAATCTCGAATAATTTTTCAAAAAATGCTTTTTATGGTTGTGTTTGGTACATTATTTATCAAATGTGCAGGGCAGTTTCCTCCACCGGGAGGACCGGAAGATACAACACCTCCTCAAATTGTATTTAGTAACCCCGTATCAAATACGCTTTTCTTCAATGGCGATAAAATTTTTATCGAATTCAGTGAATATGTTGATCAGAGATCTGTACAGGGAGCAATTTTTGTCTCTCCCAGTCTGGGAGCCTTTGAATTTGATTGGTCCGGCAAAAATGTCGAAATTTCTTTTACTGAAAAACTTAAAGAAAACACCACTTATGTTGTGACCGTCGGAACGGATGTAAAAGATCGCCGAAGATCAAACAAAATGGCAGAAGCTTATTCGATAGCGTTTTCAACCGGAGCGGTCATTGATTCAGGCTCGATTGTTGGCAGGATATATGACGATGATCCTTTGGGGATCATGGTATTCGCGTATAAGGTTGCCGGAGAGAAGAAAGACACAATTAATCCCATTATCAACAAGCCTGATTATATTACACAGGCAGGGAGAGACGGTTATTTTATTTTGCCATATTTATCCTTCAGTAAATACAGATTGTTTGCAGTAAAAGATGTGTATCGAAATTTATTATACGATCCACAAATTGATAAATTCAGCGCTGCAGGATTTGATACAGAAATTAATGAGAATAAACCTACTGTCAGCGGTCTCCAATTTATGCTTGCCATTGAAGATACATCGCCCCCGTTCCTGACCGAATTATTTCCACTTGATAAAAATAAAGTTATTGCCAGATTCAGTGAACAGATTATGTTTTCAAAAATAAATAATTTCGATGTTGCCATCAGGGATACCTTATTAAAAACGTATTTGAATATATTTTCATATGAAATAATCGGTAAAAATTCAAATGAAATTATTTTTTCGACGGAAGATCAAGATACACTTTTTTATTCATTAACAATTTCGGGATTATCAGATAGTGTGGGGAATGAATTTGATAATCAAAATTTTGTTAGAGGATTTCGCGGATCTGTCTTGGAGGATACAACGAAGCCGGAATTTTTGTCATTAAGCATTAAAGATAATTCGAAAAACATTCCACTCCGACCGGAAATCATGTTTGAGTTTTCAGAGCCTATTAATGCATCTGCTCTCCGGAACGGGCTGGTAATAACGGATTCCGCAAAGAATACAATCAAAGGGGATTTTGTGTGGTACGGGGGAGCAAAAGTAAAATTTGTGCCGGTTGAAGAGTTATTGAGTTTATGCAAATATACAATTACTCTGGTGATGGATTCCATAATCGACTTAAATTCAAATGCTTATAAAGATAGTATTTTTAATGTCAGGTTCGAGACAGTTAATTTTAAAAATTTAAGCGAAATGAAAATCAATGTTTCCGATTTGAGTGAAGGAAAATCGGAAACTCATTTGCTCGTAGAAAGGGTTGATTTAAAATCCGAAATTAAAAAATATTCAAAACTCCAAAATGATTCAGTTTTCGTAGTAAGGAATCTGGAAGAAGGGAAGTACGTATTATCGGCTTTTCGCGATTCGGATAGAAACGGAAAATACAGTTTTGGGAAAGCACATCCTTTCAAGCCATCAGAAACGTTTGAATTTTATCCTGATACCATAAAATTGCGGGCGCGCTGGCCAGTAGACGGGATTAATATCGAACTGAAATAACTACTGTTGCTCTGTCGGGGGGATGATATTTTCTTTTGGTTTCGGCGGAGGATTTTTGACGATTTTATCCGGGACAATCCAGGAATTTTTGTATCCAAGATTAATAAGGTTTGTCATCGCTTCGTTTGCATGACCTCTTAATGGAAAATCACCTACTCTGACCTTGTAATAAGGAGATTCAAAAACCACATAGACCCAGTCCTCTTGAAGCAAAGTATTTAAATCACTTTTAAGTTTATTTGCTTCTTCGATTTCTTTTGTCATGAGTAACTGAACTCGGAATCCGTTAATTATATCAGGTTCGGTACTTATCGGATCTTTTCGGGGAATATATTCATTAGCATGTTTTGACTTCTCCTTGTTGATATCGACTTCTTCATCAAATTCTGACGGATCGAAGGATTCTTCGTAGCGGGCAGCCAGATCGTTTTCTTTTGTCTCTTTTTCAGTCTCAGCGGAAGGGGCACAGGATAAAAAGCATACTACGTAAAAAATAAATATATTCTTTATAATCATTTTCTAATTTCTTTTCGTACATCGATTACAAAAGCATCGTAATATTCTTTATGCTTCTTCTTTAAATTATCTCGATATTCCCGTGCTGCGTCAAGTGAATTGAAATTACCAATCAGAATTCTATACCATCCCATCTGTTTATCGTAAATGTTGTAAATATCTTCGTTTAATTTATCCCTTGCTAATGAAGCAAAAAAGTATGCTTTTTCTTCAGTTCTAAAGGCTCCTATTTGCACCGAATATTCCTCTATGCTGCTTTTTATTGCCGGCTGCTTTGAATTCGGATCTGTTATCTTCGATTCAAAAGCCTTTTTTTGGTCGCTTTCAATTTTAACTTCAAGGGTATCGATCTTTGCAGGTTGGTCTGAGAAAGTGGTGTCCACGATAACGGGCATGGAATATTCATTTTCATCCAAATTCTTTTCGGTTGTAGCACATCCAATAATTAATAAGAAAAATGGAAAAATAATTAAAATATTTTTCATTCTTTTATCTGATTATTTAATAGCCTGATGAGGTTTTTGCAGAATCTGATGCACCGATCACGATTTTTACACTCGCGCTTGCCCCGATACGGTCAGCGCCGCTTTCGACCATTGCAATTGCTTCTTCACGCGTTCGAACACCACCGGAGGCTTTCACACCCATAGCGCTTCCGACAATTTTTCTCATCAAAGCAATGTCGCCAGCCGTTGCGCCTCCTTTGGCAAATCCTGTTGAGGTTTTTACGAAATCTGCTCCTGCCCGTTTACATAGAATACAGGCTTTGATTTTCTCTTCGTCGGTCAATAATGCGGTTTCAAGAATAACTTTAGTCAGTACACGAAATCTTTTTGCCGCACTCACTACGCCGAAAATATCATTCTCTACATATTCGTAATTACGCGACTTTAACATTCCGATATTAATTACCATGTCCACTTCTGTTGCTCCGTCGCGGATTGTCTGTTCGGTTTCAAATATTTTGGCTTGAGTTGAAGTGGCCCCAAGCGGAAAGCCTATAACAGTGCAAACTTTGACCGGCGTATCTTTTAATAGTTTTGCACAAAGAGGAACATATGAAGGATTCACGCACACACTGGCAAAAGTATATTTTTTTGCTTCTGCACATAGCTCTTCAACTTGTTCTATCGTGGCTTCGGGTTTCAGCAGGGTGTGGTCAATCATTCTACCGAGTTCATTTTCCACACCCCCAGCCTTTTCAATACCAATTGTTGCAGAGACTCGGCTTGCTCCCTCGTCTACAATATTTTTAACACCAGCCTTATTGTGAATTACGCACAAACCATCTGTGCAAACACCATCTTTACAGGTTGATTTCTCGGGGGATTTTTCTTTTAATACGAGTTGTATTATTCTTTCGATTTCTTTGTTTGTCATTTAGTAATCAGATTTTTTTCAACACATAAATATATAAAAAATTTCCTAATTATCAACAGAATAAACAGTATCATAAGATTTTTTTTCAATAAATTTGGAAAAAATAGCCTATTTTGTATATTAGTTCAGAAAATTGTTTAATTATAAAAAAACCTGATCAAATGAAATATAAAAAACGAACTCATACCTGCGGTGAACTAAGGAAAGAAAATATTGGTGAAACTGTTACTCTGAACGGTTGGGTGGACTCGCGGCGCGATTTAGGCGGTGTCATTTTTATCTATTTGCGCGACAGATACGGGAAAACACAAATTGTGTTTAATCCGCAAAGAAATAATGATCTCCACAACCTTGCCGGATCATTAAGGAATGAATTTGTAATCTCTGTTTCGGGGAAAGTTGAAAAACGTCCCGAAGGAACATTGAAGGAAATCCCGACGGGAGAAATCGAAATCCTCGCCGATGAGTTAGTCATTTTAAATAAAGCTGAAACTCCTCCATTTGAAATCGAAGATGAAATTGATATTAACGAAGAGATCAGGTTAAAATACAGATACCTCGACTTGCGCCGACCACCACTTCAGAATAGTTTAATCACTCGGCATAAGATGTATCAGACAACGCGGAGATATTTTGATGAATTAAATTTTGTGGAAATTGAAACTCCGATTTTAATGAAGAGCACTCCGGAAGGCGCACGCGATTTTCTTGTGCCGAGCCGGGTTCATCATGGAAAATTCTATGCCTTACCCCAGTCACCGCAAACTTATAAGCAGATTTTAATGGTGTCGGGTTTTGACAGATATTTTCAAATCGTGAAATGCTTTCGCGATGAAGATTTACGCGCCGACCGTCAGCCGGAATTTACACAAATTGATGTTGAGATGTCGTTCGTTGATGAGCAGGATATTTTTATTATGGTAGAAGGACTGATGCAGAAATTGTTTAAAGAAATTCTGAATTTGGAAATTAATAAGCCGTTCAAAGTTCTATCATATAAAGAAGCGATTGAAACCTACGGTTCGGATAAACCTGATACACGATTCGATCTGAAACTTCAGAACTTAAATGACGTTGTCGAAAAAGTCGAATTTAAAGTTTTTAGTGATACAATTAAAAAAGGGGGAGTTGTTGCGGGTCTTGTTGCTCCGGGTTGTGCAAATTATACGCGGAATCAATTGGATGTTCTTACTGATTTTGTCAAAAAACAGGGAGCCGGCGGATTGGTTTGGATGAGGATAACTGAAAAAGGAGTTGAAACGCCGGTTGAAAAATTCATGAATAAGGAAATTCTGGAATCAATTAAAAATAAAATGTCCGCTCAAATGGGAGATTTAATTTTAATTATTTCGGATGAGTGGTTCAAAGCTTATTCAATTCTCGGTTCATTGCGTCTTGAAATTGCAAAACGTTTAAATTTATTTGATGAAAACAGATTTGAATTATTGTGGGTAACTGACTTTCCGCTTCTGGAACATTCATCCGAAGATGATCGATATTATGCGGTGCATCACCCGTTTACTGCTCCAAAGGTCGAAGACCTTGACATGATTGACACTGAGCCGGGTAAAACCAGAGCCCGCGCATACGACCTGGTAATGAACGGCAGCGAAATTGCCGGCGGCAGCATCAGGATTTTTAATCAGGATCTTCAGAAGAAAATGTTCAGCTTGCTGGGAATTAATGAAGAGGAAGCGAAGAAGAAATTCGGATTTTTACTTGATGCTTTCAAATACGGCGCACCTCCTCATGGCGGGATTGCCTTCGGTTTTGATAGGATTGCAATGCTGTTTACAGGACAAAAATCAATTCGTGATGTAATTGCATTCCCGAAAACTACTAGTGCGATGTCTTTGATGGATGAATCTCCATCGGAAGTGGATAATAAACAATTAATGGAATTACATATTAAAATTGTGTGATCCTGAGCAAATATCACGATGAACATCAATAGGTATTTATGAACATCCGAAAAATTATGGAAATAATTATTATTCTGATTTTTGTTTTACTAATAATCAATAATAATCTAATATCAGAAGAACAATCAAAAAGAAAAATTTTTAATAAGGTTAATAATGCATTCGAATTAAGAGGGGATGCGGGATTAAATTATTTTGAGTTGGAATATCGTAGATATTGGATCCCAATTTTAAGCAGTGATATTTTTTTACGGTTAAATGATGGGGGTGGAATCAATGTTGGTGCTTCTGTTTACCCACCCTCATTTTATTTTTTTGAATTATTGTTTCTTCAGGGATTTATTGGTTCGCCTTATTATAAAGAGACAATTGTAGATGGACCGGTTTTTAATCCTGAATATGTTTATGGTTTGAAATATGGTATAAAGTTACCATTTCTAAAAGACAGATTTATTTTTTCAGTTTCGGTCGGGAAAAACTGGATAGTAGATAAAAATTATTGCTATAATTGTGGTTTTCCACCTCCGGGGATTACATTTATCCCTAAACATAAAGTTGAGTACAGGCAGTCAGATTTATTTGACATTGGTTTCGGAATAAGATTCTAAATTGGATATTAAAGATATTTTTTATACTTTTTCAAAACTGTTTTAAATCATTAGCACAATAAGCCAATATTTCTAAAAATCAAAAAGGAGTTCTTATGGTTGGAATTGTAGGTTACGGGTCGTATCTGCCGAGGTATCGCATAAAAGCAGAAGTGATAGCAAAACAATGGGGTATGGATCCTGTTGCAATTGTAAGAGGGTTACAACTAAATGAAAAAACTGTCCCGGGACAAGACGAGGACACAATCACAATTTCAGTTTCCGCGGCGAGAGATGCAGTGAAGCGTGCACAAATTAATCCGCAGGATATCGGAGCGGTTTATATCGGCTCGGAATCTCATCCATATGCAGTAAAACCGAGTGGTACAATTTTAATCGATGCGCTTGGAATAGGTCCTGATGTTCACGTTGCAAGTTACGAATTTGCCTGTAAAGCCGGTTCGGAAGCAATGTATGTTGCTTACAGTCATGTAAAATCGGGCGAAATGAAATACGCCATGGGAATCGGTGCCGATACATCTCAGGGCGCACCCGGTGACGCGCTTGAATACTCGGCATCTGCTGGCGGAGCAGCATTTATAATGGGGAAAGAAAAAGTTATTGCCGAAATATTATTTACTCATTCATACACTTCCGATACTCCTGATTTCTGGCGGCGCGAAGGAGAATTTTATCCGCGGCACGCAGGAAGATTTACCGGTGATCCTGCTTATTTTAAACATATCATGGGTGCCGCAAACGCACTTCTGAAAAAATCTAACATGTCTCCAAAAGATTTTAAGTACGTAGTGTTTCATATGCCGAACGGAAAATTTCCTCAGGAAGTCGGAAAACGTCTTGGCTTTACAAAAGAACAGCTTGAAGTTGGCTGGATTGTTCCGTGGATGGGGAATACATATTCAGGTTCATCGCCGACGGGATTGGCTGCAATTCTTGATGTAGCAAAACCGGGAGATATGATATTTATGGTTTCGTTTGGTTCGGGAGCCGGCAGTGATGGATTTATATATAAAGTAACGGAAGAAATTGTGAATGTTCAGAATAGGGCAACAAAATTACGGGATATGCTGGACAATAACAAGATTTATCTTAACTACGGCGAGTATGCAAAATTCCGCCATAAAATTAAAATTAATGAGTAAGGAGGAAATGATATGAGAGACGTAGTAGTAATTGGAGCCGGGATGACTAATTTCGGCGAGCTTTGGGATAAATCAATTAAAGATATTTTTGTTGAAGCTGCATTGAAAGCAATAAAAGATGCCGGTGTTGATCACATCGATTCGATGTATGTCGGGGCGATGTCATCGGGATTGTTTGTCGGTCAGGAACATCTTGGAGCCATAATGGCGGATTATCTTGCTGTATCACCGATTCCCGCAACACATGTCGAATCAGCTTGTGCCTCTGGGGGCGTTGCATTTCGCCAGGCGTTTTTGGAAGTTGCGTCAGGTGCCAGTGAAATTGTTCTCGCAGGCGGTGTAGAGAAAATGACTGACGGCGCTGATGTTACGGAAGCTCTTGCTACGGCAGCCGATCAGGAATATGAAGTTTACCACGGAATTACTTTTCCCGGTTTGTATGCGATGATCGCACGCGCGCATATGAATCAATACGGAACGACGCGCGATCAAATGGCAGCAGTTGCAGTTAAGAATCATCTTAACGGATCAAAAAATCCTAATGCGCAATTCAGATCGAAGGTTACCTTAGATCAGGTTAAAAACTCTACAATGGTTTCTGATCCTTTAAGATTGCTCGATTGCTCACCTGTCAGTGATGGCGGTGCAGCAGTTATTGTTGCTTCGATGGATGTTGCGAAAAAATTAAAAAAGAATATCGTTCGTGTAATAGCATCTGCTCAGGCATCAGATACGATCGCGCTTCATAGTCGTCCGAGTTTTACAACTCTCGGATCGGTTGTTACGTCTGCTGAGAAAGCATACAAAATGGCCGGTATTAAACCAACTGACATAAATTTATGTGAGGTTCACGATTGTTTTTCAATAGCTGAAATTGCTGTTACCGAAGATTTGGGTTTCTTTGAGAAAGGTAAAGGCGGTGAAGCTGTTGAAAAAGGAATGACCGCAATTGATGGAGGAAAAATTCCCGTCAACACGAGCGGCGGATTGAAATCTAAAGGTCATCCCGTCGGTGCAACCGGTGTCGCTCAGATTATTGAAGTATATGAGCAGTTGAGAGAAAAAGCAGGAGAGAGACAAGTTAAAAATGCAAAAATCGGAATGGCTCAGAATATGGGCGGTTCAGGTGCGAGTTGTGTAATACATATATTGGAGGGAAAATGATTACTGCAAGATATCACAGAGAAGTTCCGCAAAGATTTCGGCTTGAGGCGGGAAAATGTAAAAACTGCGGCTACATCGCTTTTCCGTTAAGACTTGTATGCCCGATGTGTAAAGCTGAGCTGTTTGAAATTGTTAAATTGAATGATGAAGGAAAAATTCTGACTTTCACAATTATTCGCGTTGGACCAGATAAATTTTCCAAGCAAACTCCGTATGCGGTAGCCATCGTTGAGTTGAATGACGGTGTAAAAATCACCACGCAAATTGCGGATGCTGATGTTGAAAAAATAGAAATCGGACAAAAAGTAAGAATTGTTTTCCGTAAGATACAGGAAGACGGCAAAGCCGGAATACTATGCTACGGGTATAAATCAATCATTATTTAAGCACGAAATCGGAATATCTAAACACTAAAATATTTTAAACGCAAAGTTCGCAAAGAGAGTTTTATAGTTATTTGCGTCTTTGCGTTTATTTATTTTTTTCTATTTTGAAATTTCAAATTTGT
>CAYTID010000062.1:0-1770 GCA_964437735.1 uncultured Ignavibacteriaceae bacterium
ATTCAACCACAGGAGCAACAGGCATAGGCGTTGCGTCAGGTTTACCTGCAGGCGTGACAGCTGCTTGGGCATCTAATGCCATTACTATTAGTGGGACACCAACTGTATCAGGCACATTTAACTACAGCATTCCATTAACAGGCGGTTGTGGAAGTGTGAATGCAACAGGAACGATAACAGTAACACCAACAGTAACTATCAATGCCTTCTCACCGGCGACATCAACCCGTTGCCAGGGATCTGGTATTGTTACTACTACTACTACAGCAAACAACTCAACAGGCATTACCTATAGTTTGGATGATGCAAGTATAGCTGGTGGTAATTCAATCGATGCTGCAACAGGTGCAGTAACTTATGTAGCAACATGGAGCGGAACAACAACGGTCACAGCGAGTGCAGCGGGATGCAATGGACCTGCCACAACAAATCATGTAGTAACGGTTAATGCACTCCCGGTATTCACCGCACCAACGTCGCTAAGTTTACCAGACGTTCAATACAGTGATCCGGTTAATACAATAATTACTGCAACAGATGATGGGGGAGGAAGTTCATTAGCCGCATTAGCTGAATGGAAGGTGAATGGAGCAAGTTCGTATACATCTGGACTTCCATCAAATCTGAATCTTAATGAATCTAGTACAACCGCAGATTCCAAAACCTGGACACTCAGTGGTATTGCAAACGTTGCGCCTGGAATTTATAATATCAAGATAACTGTTTCTGATGGTACATGTTCCAGCAATATTGTTCTTACTCTGGTAGTTAAATGCGAGAATGCTGACGTTACTTACACTGGAGGGTCTTACTTTACTGCCAATCCAAATAATGGGAACGGTACAGTTGCTCTCTCTGCTTTTGTAGTGGATAAAGATGATGGGAACAGAGGAGATATCCGTAATACTACGGTAACTTTCCGCGACGGAAGTATTAGTGGAACAATTTTGGGGACAGCAAATATTCCGGTTGGTTTAATCAACACAGCCATTACTACTGATGGTTTTGCTGCTACCAACTTGAATTATCAACTTACAGGCGGAGAACTTGGTTCCGGAGGAAAAACCTGGGATGTTTGGACAACTGTAAACAATTACTATTGTGGTCAAACTGAGCAAGTTGATGTTGTTACATTAGCAATGCCAGGTCCGGATTACGTTACTGGTGGTGGTCATATAATTCTAAGTTCTACTGCTTCGGGTACCTATCCTGGCGCCTCAGGGAAAAAGATGAATTTCGGATTGGTGATGAAATGGAATAAAAGTGGTAAAAATCTACAGGGTAATATTAATATTATATATCGGGGGTCTGATGGTAACAACTACCAGATAAAGAGCAATGCCATCAATTCATTAGCAATTGGATCAGCGACAGGTTTTAAAACCGCAACTATTAGCACCAAAGCCAGTCTGAAACGAATGTTCCCGGATGGTACATTTGAATCAATTGGTGGTAATTTAAACTTTGATGTAATGGCTTGGGAATCTACAACGGATAAAACCGGTAAATTGGATAGAATCAGTGTTCAACTTGCAGGTGATAAAGGCTCAGGTATTTATTTCTCAAGTAACTGGTTTGGCGGGAAAACTGTACCACAGCAATTAAATGGTGGAAAGATTCAGGTTCGGAGTGCTGCGTCGAGTAAATTTGGGATTGAGGATATAATTCCAACAGAATACGCTCTTCACCAAAACTATCCCAACCCGTTCAACCCGTCAACAGAGATACGGTTTGACTTACCATCTGAGAGTTATGTCAGGCTGATTGTTT
>CAYTID010000062.1:1808-13399 GCA_964437735.1 uncultured Ignavibacteriaceae bacterium
CGTTCTGGCAGAAGAGATGATGGATGCGGGTTACCAATCGGTAACGTGGAATGCAGAAAATAATTATGGCGCGAAACTCGGATCAGGCATATACTTCTACAGGATAGAAGCCAGACCGCAGGATGGATCCGATCCATTCATAAATATCAGAAAAATGATGTTGATCAGGTAAAGATCATTCAATCGAAAAGGGCAGTCGTAAATCCGGCTGCCCTTTTTTTTTATTAACGAAAGATTTTAAGATCCAATAAAATGTGGGGGAGTAATGATGGTTTGATTTTCCTTTGCAAATAATTCCTCAGCTTCGGATGCCAGATCATCAGTGTCAAAAAAACCAAATATCGAAGAGCCGCTCCCCGACATCTGAGCAAACTTAGCCCCTTTATCATATAACTTGTCCTTTATATCTTGCAAGTCGGGATATCTCTGAAATACAATCTCTTCAAAATCGTTTTTTACATTTTTTTTCAGTTGCAAAGGATCCGAAATATAAATATTTACAATATCTTTAAGCGTCCGGTCTGTGGCAATATTTTTTATTTTATAATTCTGATAAGCCCAGGCGGTCGAGACGTGCACGTCGGGATAGATGGTTAATATCGTATAAGGGATGTCAAGGTGAAAATATTCCAAATCATCCCCCTTGCTAATAGTATATGCAGATCCTTTTTTCAAAAAGTAAGTCACATCAGCACCGATTCGAGAGGCAATTCTCTCCAATTCTTCATGTGTGATATTTATATTCCACAATTTTGGAAGATTCAGCAAAACAGATGCTGCATCTGAACTGCCGCCGCCAAGACCCGCACCAATTGGAATATTTTTCTTCAAAAAAATTTTCACACCCTGCTCAGTCCTGCAAAATTCCTTTAATAATTTCGCCGTTTTGATGCAGAGGTTTGAATCGTCAATCGGAATAGCGGGATCATCGCATTTCAACGAAATGTTTGAATCTTCTTCAAGAATTATTTCATCGTAAACATTGATGCGGTGAAAGATTGTTTCAATGTCATGATATCCGTCAGAACGTTTTCTGATAATGCGCAAACCGATATTTATTTTTCCATAAGCTTTAAGGTTCATAATTGTTTATAATATTAACCAAAAAGAGATAAAAATCAACTGTTAAAAATATTGATTTTAAAAAAGAAAAACGTTAATATAAAAAGGTAATGTCAATAATAAAGTTTGAATTTTGAAATTATTACCCCCTAAAACGATATTAAATGATATAGTAAAAATTTCACTTCCTGTAGTGGGCGGTTTATCAACTCAGATGATTCTATCCTTAGTCGATACAGCCATGGTCGGACGACTGGATAATTCCACAATTACACTTGCAGCTCTGGGACTCGGTTTTCTTGCAGCGTGGGTTATTACGAGTCTGTTCTCAAGTTTAAGCACCGGAACTCATGTACTGATAGCCCGGCGGCAGGGGCAGGGCAATCCGATTGAAGTCGGACATGTGTTAAATAATTCATTAATTTTATCTCTGGTACTCGGAATATTTACCGCAATTATCGGATATTTTTATTCGTGGGAAATAATAGATTTCTTTTCAAACGATAAAGCAGTTGTAATTGAAGGAGAAGGTTATTTGATATTTAGGTTCCTGGGATTACCGTTTTTTCTTATGATAGTATCCTACCGAGGATTTTTCTATGGGATCGCACAAACGAAAGTATTTTTAAAATCTTCAATTGCAATGATGGTGGTACATATTATCTCGAACTTCTTATTCATTTACGGATTATTCGGTTTTCCTAAATTAGGTTTGACAGGTGCCGGTGTAGCATCTTTCATCAGCATGATTGTTGGATGGTTGTTCTTTTTTATTGTAACTTTTTCTAATCAATATCGAAATAAATACGGTTATTATGAAAAGCTCGGTTATTCCTCAAAAATATTGAAACAAATTTTAAAAATATCTCTCCCCGTTTCTTTGCAGAATGTGATGATTTTACTCGGTTTTCTTGTGTTTATGGCTTTAACGGGAATTATCGGAACTGCTGAACAGGCAGCAAGCCAGGTTATTGTAAGCGCATTATTTTTGACTTTTATACCTACTTTTGGATTGGGAATTACAGCTCAAACATTAGTAGGACAATCAATCGGCGAGAAAAATTTAACAAGGGCTTTATTATATGGTTTGGAAACGGCAAGAGTAGGGACATATATTGCATTATTAATCGGAATTATTTTTATATTATTTCCGACAAGTATTCTTTCATTAATCACTACAAACGATGAAGTAATAAAGATAGCAGTACCCTTATTGCAGATAGCAGGCGTTTCACAGATATTTTATGGCGGTGGCATTATCATAGCAAGTTCTCTTCAGGCAGCTGGTGCAACTGTTTATGTAATGATAGTTGAAGTAATTACTCATTGGGTAATATTTCTGCCGCTGGTTTATGTTTTCGGTATTGTTCTAAGCGGGGGTGTTCTAGGAGCATGGCTTGCCCTTCCGGTTTATGTTTTATTATTTTCGACATTTAATTATTTAAATTTTCGATCAAAAAGTTGGATTCATATTAAAATTTAATGTCAATAAATCTTCTACAAAAAATAAAATCATTTTTTTACCTGATCTCGGGATTTAGTTTAATTTTAACGGGATTGATTCTCGACATAATTTTTAAAAATGTTGAGCTGGAAATTTTCAATTTTATTGCCCTTCAGGATATTATTAAAATATTGGGCTTCGGAGCATTCTATTTATACATAAAATCTCACTGGAAACGGGAATCGATTCCGCTAAAAAGATTAATTGCCCTTTGGATTCTGAGTGTTATTCTTCTGGGCATTACGATTCTATCTTTGACACTTTTCAGCTCTGATTTTGAAATCAAAAACCTCACATTAATTCCCAATACATATTCCGTGATAATTGCTGCTCATGCGGTCAGTGTAATACTCGGTGTCGGTTCGATTATAATATTACTACTACTGATGGATATTATATTTTACAAGCCGCGTAAAAATTTAAAAAGGAATTATAGAATACTGATCATCGTCTTACTCGGTGCTGCTCTTTCCACAATTAATCTTTCTCCCTATGATTCAAGGCTGATATCAACTATATTCTATGGACTGGTAGTATTGATGATACTATTGAATTCATTCCGGATACCTTGGATTTTATTTCAAAAGAAAAAAGAAAAGGGAATGACAATTCTTTTCAGCTTTCTAATTTTGGGTGTTTTTGTAGGTTTAAAAATATTTTTATCCTCGAATGCCGCTTTGGGAAAATACCTTCTGTATTATTCACATCCTCTTTTTTATTTTGTTGACGGAACAATTTTATTCGGAATTATATACACAGGGATTACTTTTTTAAGCACAATATTTCATTTACCGACCGCTGCAACATTTGATAAAAAAATGAATGAAGTGACATCACTGCATAATTTGAGTAAGTTTGTTACAAATGTATTTGATTTCCGCGAGCTTGTTGATTCCGTAACAAAAATGACACTCGATGTCAGTGAGGCAAAAAGTAGCTGGCTTGAAATTGTGAGACATCAAAAAAATCTCTCAAATCAGAATAAATCGCCGGAGAAAAATATTAGCCTTGAAATCGTTGCCAGGCAAAATATTTCTTTGGAAGAGATTGAATTGATAAATACCGAGGGAGCGCTTTCGATGAGGCAGGCAGTTCTGGAAACTCAACAGGCTCAACTGATTGATGATTTTAAAAATGACAAACGGACAAAAAACTTGAAAGGATTAAAAAACGTAATCGGGTCAATGATTGCGATTCCATTAATGACTCAAAATCAGTTAGCAGGAGTGCTCTGTGCGGTAAAAGATATAGAGTATGGATTTGACAGGGAAGACATAGAGATTATTTCTGCTTTTGCAGATCAGGCAGCAATCGCAATACAAAATTCCAGACTTATTGAAAAATCAATGGAACGAGAGCGTTTAATGCGTGAAATGATCCTGGCTCAAGAGATGCAGAAAAAATTATTACCACAGAATCTTCCAAAGTATAACTTTATGGAAATTGAAGCCCTTTCAACACCTGCGTTTGAAGTCGGTGGTGATTATTATGATTATCTGATTATTGACGACAGATATATCGGTGTAGTAGTAGGGGATGTTTCCGGAAAGGGAGTCTCTGCAGCGTTTTATATGGCAGAAATGAAAGGAGTTTTTCAATCCCTGTGTAAAATCTATCCTGAACCGAAAGAATTTTTATCGCGGGCTAACGCTGTTATTTCAGCGAGCATTGATAAAAGATGGTTCATAAGTCTGGTATATGCATTAATAGATCTTGAAACCGGCACAGTAGTTACTGCTCGTGCGGGACATTGCCCTCTAATATTTTCGAAAAACAATCATGCAAGATTTATCAGGCCGTCAGGTCTGGGAATAGGTATGGGAAATCCTGAATTATTCAGTAAATATATTCAGGAAGAAAAATATCAACTTGAAAACGGTGATGTCTGTGTATTTTATACCGATGGAATAACGGAAGCCAGAGGGAGCAACAGCGAAGAATTCGGATATGAACGATTGCTGAATGTAGTCGAAAGGAATTCACACAAATCCGCGATGGATATTCGCGATGAGATTATTTCTGAGATAAATGAATTTACAAATGATGAGCCGCCGGATGATGACATTACATTACTGATAATAAAATGGAAAAAATAAAGGAGAGATATAATGATTGATTTTAAAATTAATTTCAGAGAAAGCTCGAGCATAAATATACTCGATTTAAAAGGATATTTGGATGCCCACACGGCTCCACAGCTTGAAAATGCTCTCCATCAATTGATAAAAGATAAGAAATTCAATATTGTGGTAAACTGTCAGAATTTATCTTATATCAGCAGCGCCGGATTAGGTGTGTTCATGGCTTACATCGAAGATGTCCGGAAAAATAAAGGGGATATTAAATTAAGCAACATGCCTGCTAAAATTTATAATGTCTTCGATATCCTGGGTTTTCCTTTGTTGTATGAAATCTTTAATGACGAAAAAGATGCTCTGGAAAAATTTAAAAAGTAACAATCAAGCAGAGACAAATTTTGGAAAATAATAGCAAAATACAAATTCGGGAGATGCATATTTTAAGCGAGACAGTGAATCTTGTTAAAGTTAGGAAGTTCATTGTTGAAAATGCACTGGAATTCGGATTTGACATAGAAACAGCAAATGAGATTGCTCTTGCCGTTGACGAGGCATGCACAAATATTATCAGGCATGCGTATCATAATGCAAAAGATAAACCGATAGAGGTGAAACTGAAATTAAATCAGAATAAATTCGAGATTTGCATCGTTGACGAGGGGGACATATTTAATCCTGAATCGATCATAATGCCGGTAATGGAAGAATATATTAAACAGCTGAAACCCGGCGGTTTGGGAATGTTTCTCATGAAGCAACTTGTCGATGTTGTTCAGTATAAAATCGGGAAAAATAAAAAGAACGAAGTTAAACTTATCAAATATCGTAATTCAGAAAAAAAGAAATATGGTGGAAAACAATAATACAAGGACTAATCTATTCGATATAAATTCACTATTTGAATTCAGCCGGATTGTGAATTCATCTTCCGATTTAAATTTCACTCTAAATCATTTTTTATTGACCGCAATGGGAAAACTACTCTGCTCGAAAGGAATAATTTATTTAAAAAGAGAGGGCAAAGGATACAAAGCCGTCTCCGGTAGAGGCATTGATATTAAAAACTTACCGGTGATAGAGATAAATAAAAATTTTAAAAAAGTAATACAACAAAACTTTCCGGAAACTAAGAAATATTTTCAATTTAAATATCTTCCGTTAAATGATATAAATCTTGTAGTTCCATTAGTATCGCAGGATAATTTAGTCGGACTTGCAGCTTTCAACCGATTAGTTCCCAAAAAGCTTAATGCAAATGAATATGCATATCTGCAATCGCTGTCAAATGTCGCTACCGTGGCTGTTGAGCAGAAACTCATGATCGATGAACTGAAAGCGCTTAATAAAGAATTAGATCGCAATATTCATCAAATGAATACACTATTTGATTTGAGTCGGGGACTCAATATTATCAAGGACAGAGATAAGATAATCAGGCTCGTAACACTCTCATTATTAGGTCAAATGGGTGTGAGCAAATATTTTATTTGCATCAACGAAAACGACAAAATGGAAATTATCGTTTCGGGTTTAGATAAGAAGATCGGAAAAAAATCTGTCAAGAATTATTGTAATATTGAAGTTCCGATGATAACAAGAGATATCAGAGATAAGAAATCCCGTAACGAACTGGAAAGATTGGGAATTGAGGTAATTGTTCCGATGAAGTTACAGAATATTACAAAAGGAATATTTGCTTTGGGAAAAAAAATGAGCAACCTTTCGTATACAAGCAGTGATCTCGAATTTCTTTTTTTACTAGGAAATCTTGCCATTATTTCACTGGAAAATGTACGTTTGTTCAAGGAAGAATTAGAAAAACAAAAAATGGAAGATGATCTTCTGATAGCGAGAGAAATCCAAAGGGGATTACTTCCAAAAATATTTCCCTTCTATAAAAACATAGAGATATCCGCCATCAACATTCCCTCCAAACAGGTCGGGGGAGATTATTATGACATCATCGAGTGTGGAGAAAATAAATTTATTTCTGCCGTCGCCGATGTATCGGGAAAGGGGACACCCGCATCGTTATTAATGGCAAATTTACAGGCAATGATCAGGGCTTTGGTACCGGTCGGTTTGAAGTTATCGGAACTGACAAAGAGAGTGAATGACCTGATATTTGCCAGCACGACGGATGACCGCTTCATTACGTTTTTCTGGTGTTGTATAGATACAGTGCAAAGAACTATTAACTATGTAAACGCAGGACACAATCCGCCTTTTCTTTTTCGTAAAAACGGAAAGGTCGAGCGGTTCGAAACGGGAGGAATGATCTGCGGAGTGATGAAAACTGTGATACCGTATGAAGAAGCGTTGGTAAAATATTCAAAAGGTGATATCTTAATCCTTTTTACCGACGGTGTTAGTGAAGCGATGGATATCGAAAATAATGAATTCGGGGAAGAAAGAATTATTTCAGTAGTAAAAAAGAATCGAAACAAATCTGCAAAGACCATAATGAATAATTTAGTAGATTCAGTTATTAAATATTCAGGAAGCGGTCAATATGATGATATCACGCTTGTTGTGATAAAATTCTAACTTTCAAATTAATAATTACAAAACATATTAAAACGATATGACCAGATCAGAAGCTATTAATTTAATGCACGAATATACTAAAAACGATGCATTAAAAAAACATATGTATGCAGTTGAAGCGGCTATGCGGGCTTATGCACGGAGATTTAATGAAGATGAAGAAAAATGGGGAATTACAGGAATTCTGCATGATTTTGATTATGAAATGTATCCTGATGCACACGACCATCCGCTGAAGGGATCGGAAATTCTAAAACAAAAGGGATATGAAGAGGACATCCGCAAGGCGATTCTTGGACATGCAACCTATACTGAAACTCCACGCGACACTTTAATGGCAAAAACTCTCTATGCTGTGGATGAATTATGCGGTTTTATAACTGCCTGTGCATTGGTCAGACCGAATAAAATTGCAGACCTTGAAGTTTCTTCAGTCAAGAAAAAATTGAAAGATAAAGCGTTTGCTAAAAACGTCAGTCGTGAAGATATTATGCAAGGGACACAGGCATTGGAAATCGATATGAACGAACACATTCAATTTACAATCAATGCAATGAGAGAGATTGCGAACGACTTGGATCTGATATAAAGGGAGGCAATCATGTTAAAAAGAATTCTTGAACCGGAAGTAATGGATACTTTGCAAGATGCGATTGAATATGATTCGATGGATTTTGACGAGGTTAATAATATTTTTGCCGACCGGGCTGTAGAATTACTCCCCGAAGAAGGACTAATACTCGACCTTGGCACCGGAACTGCCAGAATTCCGATATTAATACTAAAAAGAAATCCTAAATTGAAAATTGTAGCAGTCGATCTATCCGAGAATATGCTGAGAGTCGGAAGAGACAATTTACTCAGAGAAGGATTCGAAGAAAAAATAATTCTTGAAATTATTGATGCAAAAAAAATGAAATATCCGGATGCAAAATTTGATGGTGTGATCTCAAATAGTCTTATTCACCACATCCCGGATCCAATGCCTGTATTTCAGGAAATTAATCGGATTGTAAAAAAAGAAGGCGCGATCTTGATACGCGATTTGTTTCGTCCGGTGAATCTGCATATAGTTGAGGAACTTGTTAAAGCCTATGCCGGCGATGCTGATGAACATCAGAAAAAATTATTCAGAGATTCGCTAATAGCGTCTTTTACCTCAACCGAAATCGAATCTATAGTAAAAGGAGCAAAAATAAACAATGTAAAAATTTATCACTGCTCAGACAGGCATTGGTCGGTCGAGCGGAAGAGCGTTTGATGCCAAAATCTTGGTAGAAGTTTTAAATACTACGCTAAATGAATTACGGGATGATAAGATTTAGGTAAATTATCCCTGCGATTGCGGTGTTGCAATTCATTCTGAATTTTTAAAGTGTTAAATTGATTAATCTTCACAAAATTACCTCGACTTATATTTTAGATTTTCATATTAAAATTATTGAAGAAATTATGATTCATTTGAAGTCATAAATAGGCATTCGGGAATAATCTCCGAAGTATTTGTATACTACAAAAATAATTTATATAATTAAATAGATTTTAATTAACAATAACGATAAAAATTAAGAGGAGAGACTATGAAAAAATTTTTAATAATTTTGTTTGTTATTTTAATTGGAAATATCTCTGATGCCCAATTTAAAAATGGATTTAAGTTTAGAAACCACATCACAACACCACAAATTATGTCGAAGGGGTCTGCAGTTACCTACTTAACGTTTTCAAAATCAGTTAATGGACCGTTCACAGCCCCGTTAACAATCTTAACTACGGATTCTTTATTCTTAAAAGTGGATGTTACACCTCTTGGAACTGTGCAATCTCAATTTTGGCAGGATGTTAATATGAATGGGATAGTTGATGGTAGTGATTTTATATTAGGATCGGGGAATTTTACGGATAACGGAATTCCGGATTTAGATCCGACGCAAGGTACGATAATCGTCTTTCTTGAAACCATTGGCGTACCATCAATGCAAGTTATAGCAGTCGCCAATGAGGGTTCAACATCGGTTACCGGAATAGTCCGGTTTGAAAATTCTCCGGCGACATATTCTTTGAGTGGTGTAATTTACAGTAAAGCCGGTGGAGTTGTCCCAGGTGCATGGATTTTTGCAAATGATATTGGAGACGCGTCAGATCATACGGGTAGCTATAATATTCCCCTTGAACCGGGGACCTATCAAATATCTATAGAAGATTTTACCGGTCAAAATGCTTCTTTCGATACTATAATGACAATCACTGGAAACACAATTCAAAATTTCTACCTTTCAGCATTAACTTCATATATACGAGGTTATGTCCGGGATGAATTAAGTAATCCAATACCAAATGTTGGGGTTTATGTGGAGGGATCGGGAGGGAGTGATGCCTATACCGACATCAATGGGGAATACAAGAAATTTGTTCCAGCCGGCAGTAGTAGAATAGGTTTAAGTAATAGTGATTTACTCCCAACTTTTATGACGCCAAACTCGCATGAGTTCACAATAAACGAGAATGATTCAATTGTTAATAATTCTATTTCTAATTTTACTTGTTATAGAACGAACGCGGTAATAACTGGGAATGTCCGAGTAAACGGCAATTTACCGACAAAGAGTTACCTGATTACCGGATGGGGTGATTATATTCAGAGCAGCACATACGCAAATTCTAATCCAACAACAGGTAACTATACATTGCCTGTATATTCTTCGACTTTCCCGCAAACATTTTATGGTGTAAATTTAGTTGATTGGGCAAGAGAATATCCTTTCCCGACGGGTATGTACATCGATACATCCTATTGGGGTTTATTACCTGGCGTTTCCAATATTAATTTCAATTTTATTCCTGCTGAGACCTTATTTGTTGAACCTTTTATAGGAGATTGGACTCCGCCATCTTATAGCGTGTGGAATAATTATATTCATAATCAGCCGTGGGGCCCAAATGGGATGGTTCTTTGCATAAACGACCGACTCAATATTATTGCCAGTAGTCAGAGTGGGACTTCAGGACTTGGAGGTGTAACCAAAAAACCTTTTCGGTTATCCAATCGCGAATACAGGGTTTATATAACTCACGATCAACTTGGAACAAATAACACAGCACATATTATATTATCAGATCGTCAAGTGTGGGGGCTCCCTTCGGATAATGATAATTGGTTACAACTTCGTTATTCTAAACAAAGCGGTACCGGAGGTTGGAAACTCTTACAATCAATAAACCGAAATGTTACAACTTTATGGCAATCTTCGGATTTGACTGGCGGACATATTTTGTTCCAATTTAACCAGGATGCAAGCATATTGACGTTGAAAATAAACGGTGAAGTAAAGTACCAAGGTAGCTGGGGCAAGCATTTCTCGATAGCTTATGTTCATTTAATGCAATTTAATTCTTTTCCTAATACACCAACGCCTGTTTACTTTGATGAATTATTTATCGGTCCAGTTGGTTCAACCGGAGTTAGAGAGATTGCGGGAGAAACACCTCAAGAATTTATTCTCGAACAAAACTATCCGAATCCTTTCAACCCGGCAACAACTATAAACTTCCAGCTTCCGATTTCCGGTACAGTCAGTTTAAAAGTTTACAACGTTCTTGGACAGGAAGTGAGTGATTTACTGAACAGCGATTTGAATACAGGTAAATATGAAGTTGCTTTCGATGCAACTAATCTTTTTTCAGGAATTTATTATTACCGATTAACAGTGGTTGATTCAAAGACAGGACAAATGTTGATGACCAAATCTAAAAAAGCTTTACTTCTGAAATAAATTATAATTACGTATAGGTATAAAAAAAATATATAATAAATCTGTATATCTCATAATTTCAATTGTTGGTCTGAAGATATTTGTTTTCGGGAAAGCAGCAACCGTTTTGGCTACCATTTTATCGAAAATCATACTGTTTGCGCCATATACTAAAGATTTAACATCATATCCTAATAATTTTAGATATGCGCCGACATAAGCGCTTGTTTGTCCTGTATAGCAATAAAGAACAACAGGTTTGTTGGTCGGCAGAGTTGTAAGTACACTATCATATTTAAATGGCTTTGAAACAGGATCATAATTATAAGCGCCATCAATGTGTCCCGGATCTTTGTAGTATGCTAAGGGCCAATAATTAATAATAAAATTAGCAGATAAATTTGAATATAAAGATGCTTCAGTTATAGTAATGTTAAAGCCGTCTGTAAGAAGTTTGTTCACACGAGCTTCCAAAATTTCTGCACCTGTAGTTTTACCGGTGCTAATAACAGGCATAGTCCCTTTTGCCGGTTTTGCCGGTGGATCGGTATCAATGAATTGCGTTGCTCGTGTATTACCGGTTTTTGCAAGCCAGTAGTTTGTTGCGAAAGAAGAGTCGATCGAACTCATTCCCCATTTCAACGATAA
>CAYTID010000063.1:0-12797 GCA_964437735.1 uncultured Ignavibacteriaceae bacterium
CCAGATTAAAAAATATATATGCGCCTGTTGGACTGGATATTGGTGCAATTTCGGCTGAGGAGATTGCAATAAGTATAGTGGCTGAAATGATCAAGATTCGAAGAACGAGACCGGAAATATCGGTATCTCACAAAAAAGTATAAATACGAATTTTCAAAATTCATAAAATAGTGCCGAGATTAGGATTTACCAACTCGATTATTTTAGTCCTTCGAGATTCCAATTTTGAATTTATAGATATGTTAAATGAGATATTTTTGAAAATATAAGTTTTAAAATTCTCCTATCTTTTTCTTAAAGACTTTTGCTAAGTTATCGCCCCAATTTTTTAGAGGTTCTAATTTACCAAAGAAAAATCTCAAAACGGGAGGTTCTTCAATAAATTTTAATCCTTGCACTAAATCTCTGTTTTTATAAAGCCATAATATCCTATCTACAGCGTATTCTATTTGCGACATTGAATAAACTCTGCGTGGAATAGCGAGTCTGGTTAATTCTAAATCGGAAAACACTTCATTACCATCTTTGTCTCTGGCCATAGAAATCGTTCCTCTTTCCATACTTCGGATTCCGGAAGTTATATAAAGAGCTGCAGCCAATGCACCGGAAGGATATTGAGATTGCGGAAGATGAGGCAGGAAAAGTTTTGCATCGAGATGACATGCCAATCCGCCGGGAGGGGTAACAACAGGCACTTTGTGTTCGATTAATCTGTTTGCAAAATATTTTACGAATTCCGCTGCGCTTCCGGCTACGTTTATGTCAGTCATTTCTCTCAATCCGACTGCCATCGCTTCAATTTCTTTTGTCGACATTCCTCCATACGTTAGGAAACCCTCATATACCGGAAGCCAAGGTTTTAAGTCTTCAAAGTATTTTTTATTATTCGTAGCAATAAATCCGCCACGAACACAACTGCTCTTTCTACCGGAAAGATAAAAGATATCGGCAAAGCTCATCAATTCCCAGATTATTTCCTGTATCGATTTCTTTTCATATCCCTTCTCACGCTGTTTAATGAAATATGCATTCTCTGATAGTAAACTTCCGTCAAGCACAATTGGAATATTGTTGTCGGAAGCAATTTTCTTGACTTCTTTTAAATTTTCGAGGGAAAACGGCTGACCACCTAAGAGATTGGTAGTTGCTTCCATACGAGCAAACGGTATCTTTCTTGCGCCGTACTTTTTGATTGTGTCTTTAAATTTTTGAATATCAAGATTTCCTTTGAAAGGATTTTTGCTTCGTGTTTTCAGAGCTTCATCGGTATAAATTTCCAATATTGTTCCGCCGGCTAATTCAAAATGAGCTTTGGTGGTTGTGAAATGGTAGTTCATCGGGATAATATCGCCGGGTTTGATGAAAACTTTAGCCAGTAAATGTTCCGCACCTCTTCCCTGATGTACAGGAAGTACGTATTCAAATCTTAAAACATCTTTAATTGCTTCTGTGAGCTTATAAAAGCTTTCACAACCTGCGTAAGCATCATCGGAGACCATCATTGCTGCAAGTTGATTATCGCTCATTGCATTTGTACCGCTGTCGGTTAGCATATCAAGAAAAATATGTTTGGTACGAAGAGAGAAAGTGTTATAACCGCCTTCTTCGATTGCTTTTAATCTTTCGTCGATAGAAACAAGAAAGGTCTTCTGCACAATTCTTACTTTGTGCATTTCGACGGGAATTTCTTTTCCGGTAGAAAGTTTTATGTTCATTACATCCTCCATTTATTTTTTTTAATAATGAATACAAACCATAGGGTACAAATTCCATAATGTTGGGTATTCAATTTCCCCAACTAATTATAAAAAGAATAGTGTACATTGTCAATTCAATGCTAATATGAAGAACGTAGATAACTTATTATCAATCCCTTTTTATACTCTGATAATAGTTGTTTTTTACCTTTTCCATAAGGATAATTATTGAAATTTAGCAAAAAATTAATTATTTTTCATGAGTTTATTTCCATAAATCATAAAAAACAAATCATAAGAAAGGATTTTTTTTATGTTTCATTGTCGGTATGTATTTATTTTTGTAATATTATCACTTACTATTTTGGGATGTTCTCCTAAAACGAGCGACTTAATAGTTGCTACACTCGGAAACGAAAAAATCACATTAAACGAGTACGAAAGTTTTTATAGCAGAAATACAGGCGGCAAGGAAGCGGCTAAAACGTCTTCAGTCCATCAGAGAGAGGAATTTTTGGATCTTCTAATTAAATATAAATTAAAACTCAATGATTCGTACGATCGTAATTTTATCGCAGATCCGGAAGTAATTACGGAATTGAATGAATACAAGGGAAGCCTCAGTTCAACATATATGGTGGAAAAAGAATTAATTGAGCCTAACATTAAGGAGTTGTTTGAGAGGAATAAGATTGAGATTCGCGCAAGCCATATTTTGATTCGAGTTGAAGCGACTGCATCTCCGGCGGATACTTTAATCGCATATGAAAAAACAGTTGATTTGATAAATAGAATTTATGCGGGCGAAGATTTTGTTCAGATAGCGCTCGAAAATTCTGAAGACCCGTCTGTCGCGCAAAATAATGGTGATATATATTATTTTACTGCAGGTCAATTAGTTCAACCTTTTGAAGATGCAGTGTATAATATGAAGATCGGTGACATTTCCAAAAGTCCGATAAGAACTGCCTTCGGATATCATATAATTAAAGTTGCCGATAAGAAACCAGCTGTTGGTTCTATTCGCGCACGACATATAATGGTAAGATTCACTTCTCCTGAACCTGATTCTTTAGAAATTGAGAAAGCGCACTCAAAAATTATTGCAATTCAGGATAGCTTAAAAAAAGGGTTGGATTTTGAAGCAATGGCAATCCAATTTTCTGATGACGGTTCAAGTGCCCCAAATGGCGGTGACCTGGGGTATTTTTCTCGACGGAGGTGGATTCAATCGTTTGACGAAGAAGTATTTAAATTAAAAATTGGTCAGGTATCCGGTATTGTAAAAACCCCTTATGGTTTTCATCTTATCAAATGTGATGATATTAAACCTCTGAAATCGTATGAAGAGATGAAGCCTGATTTACAAAGAAATTTCCAGGCGCAGCGCTATGAAGAAGCTCATGCAAAATTTATTTCAGGATTGAAAGTAAAACATAATTATATTTTTGATAAACAATATTTTGAGGAATTGCTCTCTTACCTTGATTCAACAAAAACTACCAGCGACAGCGCATGGGATAGGGGAGTATCTGATGAATCGAGGAATCATGCATTAATTAAAATCGGACAAAAAGAATTTAGTACGGATGCTGTGATTAGCATCTTAAAAAATCGTCAGGAATACCGGCATGTTATATTGAAGAAATCTGAATTACTACCGAAAGTCGAAAAAATCGGCGAAATGTTTTTGTTAGAGGAGAGTTCAAAAGATCTTGAATCAAAATATCCTGAATTTAAAAAATTGATGAGAGAATATCAGGACGGAGTTGTACTCTATAAAGCCGAACAAACAGAAGTATGGAATAAATTAACCGTGAATGATTCATTGTTGAAAGAATATTTTAACAACAATCGTGATAAATTCATGACCACGGATAAGGTTAACATAAGTGAAATCAATGTTGAGGCAGAAGACCAGGCAAAAGAAATTCATGCGATGTTATCGGCAGGAGTGAGTTTTGATTCCCTGGCTGTTGAATATAACGAAAACCTCGAATTAAAAGAACACAAAGGTCATTTAGGATTGTTAGACGCAAATAGCGACGAACTGACAAAAATAGCGTGGAAATTGGATGCCGGTACATTTTCTCAACCAATCAGTAAAGAAGACGATACGTATAGTATTATCATGGTTAATTCCAAATTTCCTTCGGTACATAAGTCCTACGAAGAAGCAGGAATCGAAGTATCAAATCTGTATCAGGAGAGCGAACAAAAAAGATTAGAAAAAGAATGGCTTGATAAAATAAAACAAAAATATCCGGTTAATAAATTTCCGGAAGTTTTGAAAAATGCTTTTCAATAAAAAATGAATTTTAAATTTTTAAATATTCTCTCTTTTATATTGCTGTCATTCGGGTTGATATTTTTCTCATGTAAAAAGGAAGAAATAAATCGACCATACCTTGCACGTGTGGGCAATTCGATACTGACGTATCAGGAAGTTGAATCTGTGTTAGGCGGGGATTTTGATAAATCGAATCCCCGGTTTTTGGTTTATGTACAGAAATGGATCGAAACAGAAATCCTGTATCAGGAAGCCATGAAGAAAGGGATGTCAACCAATGCTGAGGTAGAAAAGCAATTGCTGGAAATACGCAGGCAACTTGCTGTTCAGCATCTAATCACTCATGAAATCTATTCTGATTCTTCAGAATTGCCCGAAAGTGAATTAAAATCGTACTTTGAAAATCATCCTGAGGAATTTATTTTCCGGGATGATGCTGTCCTTCTAAATTATGGATCATTCAACGATCGTCAAGTTGCCAACGATTTCAGAGCGGACATACTTAAAGATAAATCATGGACAGAAGCGACATCTAATCTGAGGGAAGATGTGCAGAAGGGTGAATCAATTACATCTATTGTATCAGATAATATGTTTACTCAAAGTACATTGTTTCCGGTAGAGCTATGGAAAATTGTTCAGAATTTATCCGGCAACGATATTTCATTTCCTATCAAAGTTGGCGAGAATTATTTTGTTGTTCAGGTTTTAGAAAAATATCTTAAGGGAACTCAGGCAGACTATAAAACGGTTAGAAGTGAAGTAAAGGTCAAAGCCCTAATTGCGAAACGGCGAATTAAGTATGACACTTATCTATCGGATTTAAGAAAACATTATAAAGTTGAATTAAAAATTCAAGAAGAAGCTAAGGAGGTTGAATAGAAAGCACAATGAAAAAATATACTTTGATTATTTTATTTTGTATTTCATTTTATTATTTGGAAACGACAGGTCAACAAAAAATTCTGGATCGGATTGTTGCAGTCGTTGATAAGGAATTCATTCTGGAATCTGAATTAAATCAACAGGTAGAATTTTATGTGTTTAATAACAAAGTTGATCCGAAAACACCCGGTTTAAAAAAACAGGTTCTCGATGCGATGATTAATGAAAAATTGATAGTTGCAAGTGCGCTGGAGGATACGAACATTGTTGTTACTGAAGATGAAATCACACAACAATTGGATGTAATTTTACAACAACGAATTTTGCAAATCGGATCTGAAGAAAAGCTCGAAGAAATATATAAAATGCCAATAAGCAAAATCAAGCGGGAATTCCGTGATGAAATGAAAAAACAACTGCTGGCTCAGCGTTTGCAGCAGTTTAAGTTTGCCAATATGAGCGTTACAAAAAGGGAAATTGAAGAATTTTTTGAAACTTACAAAGATAGTTTACCCGAAGTACCTGAAGAAATCGAATTATACCATTTGTTAAAAATTCCCTCTAAAGGTAAAGATATAAAAGAGAAAGTAAAAATAAGAGCCAATGCTATTTTGGATAGCTTGAAATCGGGTGGAGATTTTTCGGAATTTGCGAACCGATATTCTGACGACAAAGGTTCGGCTGCCGGCGGCGGCGATTTGGGTTTCACAAGACGCGGTCAATTTGTGAAGGAATATGAGGAAGCTGCTTTTAGTTTATCCGCGGGACAGATTTCCGATTTGGTTGAATCGCCATTCGGATTTCATATAATACAACTTCTGGAACGACGTGGTGAAAATGTTAACACGCGGCATATTTTATTTAAGATCGAACCTGACGAATCCACAGATAAATTGACAATTGATTTTTTAAACAGTCTTATCGACAGTATTAAATCCGGTGTTAGTTTCACTGACCTTGCTCAACGACATTCGGATGATGTAGAAACAGCTTCGATTGGAGGATATCTTGGTTTAGTACCTGTTGATCAGTTGGATAAGGAATTCAGCCAAACGGTTTTAGAGATGGAAGTAGGCGAAGTCAGTCCTCCCGAAAAAGTTAATGCCGGGAAAACGTACGGCTATCAGATTGTGTATCTGAAAAAAAGAATACCCGCTCATAAATTTGATCTGAATACAGATTGGAAAAAACTTGAGGCATTTGCAATAAATATAAAACGCGGCGAGGTCTATCAGAATTGGTTGAATGATTTGCGAAATGAAATATTTTGGGAAATACGATTATAATAAGGCATAACTTGTGAAAAATAATAATAAAGATATAAATGATGTTGAAGCCGTTCGTTCATTGAACGTCAGCTTTCAGGCTGTAAAAAAGGAAATATCAAAAGTAATCATCGGTCAGGAATATATAATCGAACAGCTGCTTATATCTCTGTTATCGAAGGGACATTGTTTGCTTGTGGGTGTTCCCGGACTGGCAAAAACGCTTCTAATCAAAACTCTATCCGAAGTACTCGACTTGAAATTCAGCCGGATACAATTCACCCCAGATTTGATGCCGAGTGATATCACGGGAACTGAAGTATTGGAAGAAAATATTTCTACAGGCGGAAAAATTTTTAAATTTATAAAGGGACCTGTTTTTGGAAATATAATTTTAGCCGATGAAATAAATAGAACTCCCCCAAAAACTCAGGCTGCATTACTCGAAGCGATGCAGGAACACCATGTAACTGCTGCCGGACAAAAGTATACTCTCAGTGAACCATTTTTTGTTCTGGCAACTCAGAATCCGATTGAACAGGAAGGAACCTATCCTTTACCTGAAGCGCAATTAGACAGATTCATGTTCAACCTTTGGTTGGATTATCCGTCGAGGTCCGAAGAAATTGAAATAGTGAAATCGACAACAAGTATGTACGAAGCCAACCTGAACAAGGTTCTCGGATCGGAGGAAATTATAAAATATCAGGAATTAGTAAGAAGAGTACCTGTTTCCGACAACGTTATCGAGTATGCCGTCGATTTAGTTGGCAAAACCAGACCGGACGGAAATTCGAAACCGGATTTCATAAAAAATTGGTTAAGCTGGGGAGCAGGACCACGTGCATCACAATATCTTATTTTAGGAGCAAAAACACGGGCAATTCTTGACGGCAGAAATACTCCTGATGTTGAGGATGTGCGAAAAATGTCAGGACCGGTTCTTCGACACAGAATTGTTACGAATTTTAATGCTGAAGCTGATGGTGTCAGTCCCATAGAGATTGTTGAAAAATTATTGACGGTAGTTTAACCGGATGAAATTAATTAAATCATTTTTAATATTTATTCTTATTCTGGTATTTTCAACTTTAAACCATACTCAGGAGAGAAAAAAATATTGGGTTTATTTTAAAGATAAAGGGATAGAATCCGCCAATATTTCAGTTCTGGAAAAAGGGAGCAGTTTATATCTGAAGGCGAAATCTCAACTGACCGAACGTGCTCTTGAACGAAGAGCAAAAATTTTACCCGCCGGTGAGTTAATAGATTTTTACGACCTACCCGTAAAGAAAGAATATATTCAGAGCATCGAAGGAATCGGCGGGGAATTACAGATGCAATCACGATGGTTAAATGCAGCAAGTTTTTACCTGTCAACTGAGGAATTTAATATTGTCAAAACAATGCAATATGTCGAAACTGTTATACCCGTTGCCCGCTTTGTTAGAAAAGAATTACAGCAAGAAGAAAATGATTTTTCAAAAAATCCTCAATCAGATTATGGACCTTCTCTCGCACAATATTCTGCTGTGAAAATTCCTGAGGTTCACCGGATTGGAATATCCGGCGAGGGGGTTTTAGTCGGAATGCTTGATACGGGTTTCCGTTGGCGTGTTCATGAATCGCTAAAGAACACAAAAGTAATCGCCGAAAGAGATTTTATTAATAATGACGATACAACTGCAAACCAATCCGGCGATCCGGCTGGACAAGATGCACACGGTACACTCACGATGTCAATATTAGGATCATATTTTCCCGGTAAAATAATTGGACCGGCGTATAAATCTGAATTTATACTTGGCAAAACGGAGTATCTTCCTACAGAAACTCAGATAGAAGAAGACTGGTGGGCTGCCGGAATTGAGTGGATGGAGAGCCGAGGTGCGGATATCGTCAGCAGTTCGCTTGGATATAATATCTTTGATAACGGCCAGGGGTATAGATGGGAGAATGGTGATTTTGACGGAAAAACTGCCGTAACTTCTCGCGCAGCTGCTCGAGCAGCCCGGCTTGGTGTAGTTGTTGTAACTGCGATGGGGAATGAGGGAAACGGTAATGGTGTACGAGGTACAATATTATGTCCCGCTGATGCCGATAGTATAATATCGGTTGGCGCTATTTCAATCAGTGGTTCGCTTGCGGCTTTCAGTTCGTCAGGTCCTACAAACGACGGGAGAATCAAACCCGATATTGTTGCTCCCGGTGTGACGGTTTACAGCGCAGTAATTCCCGGTCCTGATACCTATAGTTATTCTCAGGGAACATCAGCTTCTACTCCGATAACAGCGGGTGTCGCTACAATGGTTCTTTCCGCACGTCCCGAATTAACTCCGATTCAGGTAAGAGAAGCTTTACGATCTACAGCTTCAAGAATTGAAACAGTAAGATTTCCGGAGCACCCCAACAATTTTGTTGGATGGGGAAGAATAAATGCTTTGGAAGCGATAACATACTATGGCCCCGTATTCGGAGGTAAACCGTCTATCTCAATAGTGAATCAGAATCACCGGATTGCGGTAAATATTATTTCAAGATACGGGCTCCTTCAAAATAATATTATTCTAAATTACAGTGTAAATAATATTATTCAGCCGCCAATAGTGATGAACCTTGAAAGCAATCTTCATTATCCGACTTCAGGTTTGTATTCAACATCTTTACCGGTATTTGAGCAAAACGACAGAATACGTTTTAAGATATTGGCGGAAGATAGTTTAGGAAAATCATATACATCACCCCGCCCGGGAACAGATATTTTCTGGGAATTTAATTACGGAGATTCATCAATACTCCCTGTTGTAACGGGTTTTGCGCTGATGCAGAATTATCCTAATCCGTTTAACGGAAGAACCACAATCAGATTTAATGTGGCCACCCATACCGATGGAGAAATTGCAGTGTATAATTTATTGGGACAAAAAATAAAAACATTGTATAACGGTAAATTTAATGCCGGTTCCAATGATTATTTTTGGTTGGGAAACAATGATGACGGCATCCCGGTTTCAAATGGTGTGTACTTTGTCAAGGTACGAACTAAAGATTTTTCAGCCGACAGAAAAATAATGTTACTCCGTTAATGTTATGAACTTAGCTTTTTTCTCATTCACATTCGGGGGGAATATTTTTGTCCTCATTTTTCTTTTTTTATTTTTCATATCAGCGGCTTTTTTATTTTATAAATTTACAATACCCCCTGTTCCGAAATTTAAAAAAATACTTCTCACCCTAATTCGCTCTAGTGCTCTCACCTTAATATTGTTGGTATTGTTCGAGCCTGTCCTTAGCATTATCAAAAACGAAAAAAAAAATCCGAGTATTGCGGTATTGATAGATGATACACAAAGTATGAATGTTTCTCCTTTAGCATCAAGGCAGTTATCATTCTTAAAAAAATATATTTCTGAAAACAATTTTAATATTGCCCGTGGAGATGTCGCGGTTAATTATTATACATTTACCGATAAGCTGCTCAGTTATGATGAATATCCCCCCGATTCGATCAGTTTTTCGGGAGAATTAACTGATATTTCCAATTCTCTGAAAATGCTGAATGATAATATCCGAAACGAAAATCGTCAGGCAGTAATTCTGATAACTGATGGAAATTATAATACCGGTAAGAATCCTGTTTACGAGGCAGAAAATCTCGGTATTCCGGTTTATACTGTCGGGATCGGTGATACACTGGAGCAAAAAGATGTTTTGGTTTATAAGGTTGTAACTAACAATATTGTTTATAATGAAACTCGAAATCCTGTTGATGTTACATTAAGATGGTCGGGCATTAAAAGTGAAACTGCAGAAGTAACACTGGCAGACGATGGCATCGTTATCGACCGTCAAATAATATCTCTGACGCCGGGATCAGGAGAGAAGGTATTAAGATTTTACTTTGAGCCTAAAAATGAAGGGATCAAAAAGTTAACTGCATCAATATCGAATATTCAGGATGAATTAACTGTTAAAAATAATTATAAAACTTCTTACATAAAGGTTTTAAAAAGTAAATTGAATATTCTTTTAATTGCCGGCGGACCTTCTCCTGATGTCTCTGTTGTAGCTCAATCGCTGATCGAAGAGCAACATTTTAAGGTAAGTACACTGATTCAAAAAAACAAAAATGAATTTTATTCCGGGAAATTCAGAAGTGAGATGCTCGACAGCGCCGATTGTTTTGTATTAATCGGATTTCCGACAATTCGAACAAATGATGAATTAGTCAGAGTAATCAACGGTGCCATTGAAAAACAGAGAAAGCCCATCCTTTTTATTGCCGGAAAATTTATTGATTATTCCAAGCTGCAAAATTTTGAACAATACTTACCGTTCAACTGGCTGAATCCAAGTGATTTAGAATTAAGCATCTTTGCATCAGTTGCGGAGAAGGAAAGGAACAATCCGTTAGTACGCTTGCCGGAAATGGAGTCCTCAGGCGATGAAATCGGTGTATGGAATAATCTTCCTCCTGTTTATAAGACCCGTACAATCTATAGACCGAAACCTGAATCATCCATACTGGTAAATGCAAAACTGCAGACAATGCCCTCGAATGAACCTATAGTATTGACAAGGAATATCAACAGGTTTAAGTCGATGGCAATCACGGGTTACGGCATTTGGCGCTGGCGATTGTTAACTCAATACGACAACAACAGTGAAAAATTTCTGCCGCTTTTTCTCTCTAATTCGGTACGCTGGCTTACAACCAAAGAAGACGATAAAAAAGTCAGGGTAGTAACCACAAAGGATATTTATTCTACAGTCGATATTGTAGAATTTACCGGACAAGTATACGACGAACAATACCGACCGCAGAACAATGCGGAATTAAAATTGCGAATCTTTTCGGAGGACGAAAAAACTGAACTAACGCTAAATTCTGTCGGAAACGGACGCTATGAGGGACAGATTTCAGGTATGAAGAGCGGAGATTATAGTTTTGATGCGACTGCCATGATTGACGGGAAATCGGCAGGAGAGGATAATGGAAAATTTGCTGTCGGTAAAATTAACAGTGAATATTTTGACACCCGGATAAACAGGGAATTGCTTGAACAGATTGCCTACAAAACAAAAGCCGAATATGTAGGGATTGAAAATCTTGGAAGGTTAAATTCCTTACTGGAAACTCAAACATTTTCTGCTATTGAATATAGTTCTGTTACTGAAATCGAAATCTGGAATTGGGAAATAATTGCCGCAATAATTATTCTTCTCCTGGGAGTGGAGTGGTTTATACGAAAAAGAAGCGGCATGATATGAGGCAAGTTAATAGATTGTCATGAAAAGCGTATATACTTGCAATTGTGCCATTTGGTACTATCGGATCAACAGCATCTTCTTCACATCCGTAAATCCGCCCGATGAAATCTTATATATATAAACTCCGCTCGGTATATCTGAGGCATCCCAGCTTACACAATGATATCCTGATTCTTTAATTTCGCCAACTAACACTACTACTTCGCGACCTAAAACATCATAGACTTTCAGCGTAACCCAATTGTCAATTGGCAATTGATAATTGATAATTGTTGTAGGGTTGAATGGGTAAGGATGGTTCTGACTTAATTCGTATCGTGTTGGTTTGTTTGCGATCAATTCCGCCTATGGTTAATATTAACCCCTAATGTTTGTTATATATTATTTGATCACCTCTTTCCTACTACCACTACTGCTCGATTTCCGACATAACCTACCGACACAAACGTTTTTCCTGAAAATGCTACGCTGAACAAACTTCCATCAAACCGAATTTCTGAAAATTGTTTCCAGGAATAACCATTATAATGTAAAATATCCCCAAATGCTCCTACTACAAAAAAATCGTTTATGTCTATACCTCGTATCGCAGCACTGTAATAATCTGTTACGTTTACATTTTTCCAAAATGAATCACCTATTTTATTTTTAAGATAAATACCACTGCCAACAACAAAATATTTTCTGCCTGAGACAAACCATACACCATTTAATGGCTGGCTAATTCCACTATCAGACAGTATAATAACACTCTGACCGTGTATTTTCAAAATCTTTCTTTCCGGACCCCTTAATGGATTTGAAGCAACTGCAATTATTTTTGAAATATTTCCCATCATTTTACCCCATATATCGAAAATGTGTAAACTCGTTCCGCCTTGTCCCGTTGGGAGCTCCAAACGCCGCCAACTCATGCCGTTGTAATGGGCGATACCACCATTTACGCCAACTCCGTATAAGTTCGAACTAGATGTTCCCCAAAATTTATGCACACCTTGATTAGGCCCAAGTATTGGTGTGGGATTACCTGGATAACCACTAATCCAATATGCCTTTGCTAACGTACTTTTTCCATCCCAATGAAAAGCATTACCGTCTCCAAACCAAACATCTGTTGCAGAGAAAGCATAAACACCCTTTAAAACTCGGCTGTGTATATCACCGTGTTGTGATACAACCATAATTTTTCTCAAGGTCCAAATTTGTCCATTCCAAATTGCTAGCCCATACGGCTCTGTTTCAAACTGTCCCGTCGAATCACGTTTGTAAATCTCACCCACAGCATACACAAGTGTGTCGTTTATTATCGCAACATCGTACAGCACACTACCCGCTCCGTCACCCAACGTCTCTATGGTGAACGACCAATTACTTGAAGATGTATCCATG
>CAYTID010000064.1:0-12765 GCA_964437735.1 uncultured Ignavibacteriaceae bacterium
AACTAAAAAATTAATTTGTGTTGCAGCCGGACGTTTATACAAGTTAACAATTCCTCTTTCCTTTCCGGAATAAGCTGCCATATCATGAATAATTTGCGGGCTAAAAGACCAAAAATTTTTAAATAAAAATGTTCCTCCGAGACCGACATAATTTTGTGTGTTGTGATCATTAAAATTCCAGCTATACTTGCATTGGAGTAAAATATTATATCTAACCAAAGCTATTTCAGGTTTATCTTCTTTAAAAATCAGTTGTGTACTTCCACCATGTTCGCGTGGTCTGTTGAAAAATCCTAATTCGTTAATATCAAAATTCTTTGAAGCATATTCATAACTGGAATTAAATAACCAATTTGTCCCGGCAATTTTTCCAAAATATAATTTTCCGGCAGTCCCCTGAAATACTTTTTCAGTGTTCCATATATTCATCGCCTCTGAACGTTTTGCTGTCACAAAATAGCCATCTAATGTATATGTGTTATCAATAAACCTCAGATTCCAATCAACTCCGAAACTCATTTTAGGAGATTTATTTTCAGCAAATGCCCCGGTACTCATAAATCCGATTGCAGAATATTGATAAACTTCTTTTTTTATCCTAAATATATTATAACTTGCGGATGGTTCCACAATTTTTGATCTATGATTACCGGATAAATCAAAGTATGTAGCTTTTTCTGACTCAGTAGCTGTAGAGAGAGCGCCGATCGTGTATCCGTTATCGGTTCGACCGGAAAGTTTTGCAGCTCCTAAAATTGTGGTAACTTGCGGAAATGAAATAATATCCATCGCGTCGTCTATTCGTGTTCTCGGGGACCTCCCGATCCTTCTTGAATAAAATAAATTTAATTGATTTTCATCCGGGGTAATACCGAATGAAAAAAGGTGCCCCCCCTCTAAAAAGAATGGCCTTTTTTCAGGGTAATGAGTTTCAAAAACTGACAAGTTAATTATTTCCTGATCAACTTCAACTTGTCCGAAATCAGGATTTATAGCTGCATCAATCGTAAAATTATTAGTAATTCCAAATTTTAAATCGATTCCTGTATTAGCTGATAAAACATTTTTTGCAATAAAAGGCTTATGCTGTTGTTCAAAGTTTGCTGAGGAAACTATGTATGGTAATATTGTCAGATGCAATGGTGGATTTATACCGATGATACCGCTCACTTTTCCGATTTTGGATATTGAACCTGCTTCACTTCTTGGGATCATAACCCATTCAATGATTTCTTTTTTACGTGAGATATACCTGCGAAAATTTATTCCCCATATATATTCTCCTTTTTGTTCTGAGAACCTGATAGCTGAGTAAGGAATCTCAAATTCTGCGCTCCATCCGTTTTCAATAATTTTAGCTGCATAATTCCAAACGGCATCCCATTGAATATCATAAAAAGTACCGTCGTGATATAAAATACCATCCGATTGAACCCCGGAAATATTTCCTGCAAATACAAATCCTGTCTGACCATCGTTGTAAGAATCTATAGTTATACTGAATCTGTCAGCTTCACTCGAGCGATCGCGCCTCGTTAATTGTTCGCGTATTCCCTTAGGATCTGAATCAAAGCAAATTACACCGATATAAATCGCTTTATCATCGTATAATATTCTAACCGACGTTCGTTCACTAGGTGGTTCCCCTTCCCTCGGATCGTATTGGATAAAGTCGGTTACCGGAACAGCAAGATTCCAATCTCTTTCAAATAATATACCATCGATATTTATAGACGAGTTTAATTTTTCCGCTACAATATTCTTAATGCTTGAACTCCCATAAAGTTCGACAACAAAAATGCCCGCACAAATCAACAGACTTATAATTTTTTTTCCAATATATTTCATAGCCCCTTCAAAATATCTAAAATAAAATCATTTCATAACCCTTGTAGTTGATTCAAATTAAATAAATTTCCATTCAAAAAGCAAAAGATTTTTTGGAATATCGCAATTTTTTATTTACTTATTTTATTACTTGTGGCATCTATCACACTAAATTAAGCAATACTACCGTTTCGATATGGTAAGTTTGCGGAAACATATCAATTGGTTGAATAGTGACAATTTTATATCCTCCTTCTACTAACTGCTTTAGATCGGATGCTTGGGTAGCGGGATTGCAACTCACGTAGACGATTGATTTAGGTTTCATTTTAATAAGCTCAGTTATTACTTTTGGATGGGTTCCACTGCGAGGCGGATCCAAAATAATTACATCCGGGAGGATTAATCCATTTCTCCACGTTGTATCTTTTGTAAGTTTTTCTTTTATATCGCCTGTAAGAAATTTACAATTGTCGATATTATTTAATTCGGTGTTGACATATGCATCACTAACAGCGCTTTCAATTACTTCAATTCCGAAAACCTCTCGCGAATCTTCAGATAGGTAGATGGCGATAGACCCCGTACCGCTGTATAAATCATAAACAGTTTCTTTGCCCTTTAGACCTGCAAATTTTTTGATTATTTCATATAATCGTTCGGTTTGTTTGGTGTTTGTTTGAAAGAATGAATTAGCCGATATTTTAAATTTGTATTTTCCTATCTTTTCAATAATGCTTCCCGAACCATGATATATTTTTTCTACTTCACCGAAAGCAACTAACGATTTTCGTTGCGTGAAATTGTTAATAATTGTACTGATGGATGGATTCCGTTCTAATAAATATTCGGTAAATCGTCCCATTATTTCCGGATTGTCATAGGTTGTCACCAGATTAACCATTAATTCATTTGTACCAGTACTTGTTCGTATTACGAGATGCCTTAAATAACCAGTATGAGTTTTTGTCGAATAGGCATCTAACTTATTTTGAATTGCGAATATTCTTACATCATTTAAAATGGCACTACTTAACTCCGATTGCAGCCAACATTCCTCGATATTTAATATTTTATCATAACGCTTTGGAATATGTAATCCCACGCCGACCGGCTTATCCGTAAAATTCTCCTCTATTTCTTCTTCGAACAGCCAATGCCTGTTTGAAAATGTAAATTCCATTTTATTTCTATAGAAATAGTGGTTCTCAGAACCAATAACCGGAGCAATTTCTAAATCCTTGAATCCTCCGATTCTCTCGAATATGTCAACAACATTATGATATTTAAATCTTAACTGAGCATCATAAGCCACGTTCTGCATTTTGCAGCCTCCGCACAAACCAAAATATTTGCACTTCGGTGTAATCCTGTCAGACGAAGCTTCAAGTACCTCCAAAACTTTTGCGTTACAATAACTTTTTTTTGTCCTGGTTATCACACATTTAACAGTATCTCCCGGGACTGCACCATCAATGAAGATAACCTTACCATCACTACGCGCGACACCTTTGCCTTCGAATGCCCATGAATCGATATATAAATTTATTTCAGAACCTTTTTCCATAATTAATAAAAAAGACCACAAAACTTTGAAACCTCAAAGTAATATGTGGTCTTTATTTATGATTTAATTTTACTTAATATTTTTAAGAACCTCAATGAGATAATTCCAGAATTTTTCTACCGTATCTATGTAAATTTTTTCATCGGGTGAGTGGACAGCTTCGAGAGTTGGTCCCATAGAAATCATATCCATGCCCGGAAATTTTTCTCCTATTATTCCGCATTCAAGACCTGCGTGTACAGCTTTGATATGGGGTTCTTTACCTGCTAATTTTATATATGTCTCTTTTGAAATATTCAATATCTTCGAATTCAGATTGGGTTTCCAGCCGGGATAACCCGATGAATGCTCAACCTTTGCTCCGACCAGTAAAAAGGTAGCGCGCACTTTGTTTGCAGTGTCATTTTTCGCCGACTCGATAGAGCTGCGTTGACTTGTAGAAAATGAAATTGATTTTTCAGTCGTATTAATAATTGCAAGGTTTGTAGAGGTTTCGACCAATCCGGCGATGTCCTGACTCATCGCAATAACTCCATGTGGTAATGCGTAAATCAGCTTCAATAAATCATCGCTTAATGATTTTTTGAAAACTTTGCCATTACTTTTAGTTTCTACTGCTTTAAGAGCAACATCAGGATCTACGACGGAATTTTCTAATTTATAATGCGAATCGAAATCTTTCACAATTTTATTAACTTCAGAGATTTTATCGCTCGGGACATAAATAATAGCTTCAGATTCTCTTGGTATTGCATTGCGTTTATTACCTGCTTCAAATTTAGCGATTCTTAGATCAAAAGATTCATTGAACTGCCACAGTGCGCGATTCAACAACTTAATTGCATTACCTCTTCCGAGGTTAATATCCAAACCGGAGTGACCGCCTTTGAGTCCGGTTATAGTTACTTGCATCGGGATATATCCGGAGGGTGCATCTTCCCAAATAATATCCATTGTTGCGAGGGTGTCTTTGCCGCCGGAACATCCAACATACAGAGCGCCTTCTTCTTCTGAATCCAGATTTATCATAATTTTTCCGGACAGTAAATCACTATTCAGATTTTGCGCACCGGTTAATCCTGTTTCTTCGTCGATAGTAAATAAAAATTCCAGGGGTCCGTGTGTTAATGATTTATCCTCCATGATTGCCATTGAAATAGCAACGCCAATTCCATTATCGGCGCCGAGTGTTGTTCCGTTTGCTTTTAACACATTACCGTCGCGAATTAATTCAATCGGATCTTTTTCAAAGTCATGAACTTTATCTTTATTCTTTTCACAAACCATATCAAGATGTCCCTGTAAAATTACGATCGGAACATTCTCTTTTCCCGCTGTTGCAGATTTTTTGACTACAACGTTTCCAAACGAATCTTGATTAACCAGAAGTCCAAGACTCTTCGCTGTTCCCATTACATACGCAGATATCGCAGTTTCATTTTTTGAACCGTGCGGTATCTCTGCAATTTTTGCAAAATATTTCCAAACTAATTCGGGTTTTAAACCTTCTATTGCTTTTGACACTTTGTTCCTCCTTTTTAAAATAAGGGCATACCGTAAATATTACGATACGCCCCTGGTTATATTTATTTTTTTTATTTATTAAGTTTCACACAGTCACCCCTATAAAGATGTTGGACGAATTTCGCAACCCGTTCATCAGCCGGCTCGGCATCAGCTCCGAATTTTTCTCTCAATTTATCAGCAATTTTCGAGACCGGAGTTTTGCCGTCACAATGTAACCAGGTTTGACTACCAAGTTTATCCAATTTAACTTTATAAAACTTCCTGCGAATGTATGGTTGAAGATATTTTCCTAAAATCCGATCGCGGAATTTCGGAATTAATAAAACAACTTTTTCATCGGCCTGAACTTCGTATTCGAATAAACGCTCAGGCTTCAGATCCAGAATATTCCATCCCGCAAATTCATCTTTTTTCTTTTGAAACATCTTCAACATATTTTCATCTTATTACATCATTGCTGATGGTGGTGCCGGTTCATCCGGTTTACCAGCATTTTTAATAGGTATTTGGATTAAGAACCATGCTATAAACGCAAAGACTGCAAGGCTTATTAAAAATGACGGCTTCGCGAAGAAAGCGAAAAGCTGAATTTCGCCAAACGCAAAACCAGCGAACAATAAACCAATTAGCGCTTCTCCTGCTATCAATCCTGCTGCAAGCAGAATTCCATTGTTCTCAACTCTTGCTTTTTGTGCATCATTAAATTGTTTTTTTACACTTATTTTCTCAACAATACCTTTTATTAAACCGCCGACAAATATCGCAAATGTGGTTCCTAACGGTAAATACATACCAACGGAAACGAGCATCGGGCTTCGGACCTGCATCAATATAAAACCGAAACCCATCAGCATTCCTACGATAATCAAGGGCCAAGCCATTTCGCCACTAACTATACCGGTGGAAAGCATCGCCATTAAACTCGCTTGAGGGGCGGGTAAAACCGGACCGCCAAATCCGCCTTCGTATGGTGGGTCTGCCATCCTTCCTGCATTAATATCACCTTGGTGTAGAACTACCAACGGAATAAACATAACCGCTGCAGATACGAATGCACCGATAATGTTTCCGGATTGCATCTTCCATGGTGTTCCGCCTAGGATATGACCTACTTTGAGATCTTGTAACATTTCCCCTGCTACTGCAGCTGCCACGCAAACCACTGCTGCAACACCCAGAACTGCCGCTACTCCGGTAACACCAGTCATTCCTAATGCAACCATCAAGAGAGCAGCTATGATAAGAGTTGAGAGCGTTAAGCCGCTGATTGGATTATTACTCGACCCAATTATACCGACAAGGTATCCTGACACGGCAGCAAAAAAGAAACCAGCAATTATCATTACAACTGTTGCAACTAAAGCTGCCACTACATCTTCTGCAAAGTAGTTGTAAATAAAGAAGGTCCCGATAGCTGCGATGGCAATTCCGATTAAAACCCAATTAAAATTAATATCTTTTTCTGTCCTGCTGACAATGTGCTCACCTTTTGCGGCTTTTTTAACATCTGAAATTGAACGCGATATCCCGGTAATCAAACTCTTACGCATTCTAAATAATGTGTACCCAGCCCCCACTAACATTCCACCGATAGCGATAGGACGAACGATAAACTTCCAAATTTCTGTCATTTGGAAAATTGGGTCTTGCACTCTCTCCATTGCTTTTTCGGGTGAAATTTGACTAGCTGTAGCTAAGTGACTCGCCCATGCTGCTAAATCGATAGTTGGTCCGACGAAGTAATAAATAATCGGGGTAAGTAATCCCCAAGCTAAAAGACCACCACTAAAATTGAGTGATGCCAATTTAGGCCCGATAATATAACCGACTCCGAGATAAGCCGGTTTAACTGCTGGCGAACTCAACACCATTCCGCCTTTTGCAACAAGAGCTGTTCCTTTGACTGTTGTTTGAAAAAAGGTTACGAAAGATGCCCAAGCAGATGCAAATAATTTTAATTCACCTAGTGCTTTTATCAAGGCACCGACAATCATTGCGCCGAACAAAAACTTTGCGCCCCCCCCGCCTCGCTGACCGGCTTTATGTATTTCGCCGGCTGCAACTGACTCAGGAAATGGTAGTTCAACATCTTCGACCATTACACGTCTTAATAAAGCGACAAACATAATACCGAGGAGACCACCTGCGAACATGATGGCTACAGAAATAAAAAAATTTTCAACAGTAAAAAAAGTAGAATTGTTATCCGGATGCCATATTCTAGCGATGTAAAACGCCGGGATCGTAAAAATCGCACCGGCTGCAACCGATTCGCCGATGGATCCGACAGTACGTGCAAAGTTTTCTTCGAGTATTGAACCTTTCATTATGCGTAACAATGCCATCCCGATTACAGCAGCGGGATATGTTGCAGCTATTGTCATACCTGCTTTCAATCCCAAGTATGCATTTGCCGCACCTAATACAACGCTCATGATTAATCCGAGCATCAGCGCCTTAAGTGTGAATTCCTTCATGTCAGTATTGACAGGAACAAAAGGCTGATATCTTACCGATGATCCTTGAGGTGTTGGATCTGCCATAGATTTCTCCTTATTTTTGTTTAATGTTAATTGTTATTATTTCTTGTAAATAAACTTTTAAAAACATAACCAGCAATCTGGGGATTTTCTTTAAATCTTCTGATAGAATATTTATACCAATGATGCCCAAAAGGAACATAAATCCGAAGCCGATGACCATCTTTTATTATTTTTGTTCCTAATTCCGGTTTAACACCCAATAACATCTGGAATTCGTATTCATCTCTCTTCAGATTCAAGTCCTTTATTAATTTATAAGCATTTTGAATGAGTTCATCATCATGAGTTGCAATTCCTACATAAGCTTTCTTCTTCAACATCAATTCCAACACTTTGGTAAAGTTAGAATTAATCTCGTCATGATTTTTAAACGCTATCGAATCAGGCTCGATATATATACCCTTACACAACCGGAAATTTTTAAAACCTTTTTCTATAAGATTTGAAGCATCGTCTTCAGTCCTGAATAAATATGCTTGTAAAACAATACCTAAATTTTCATACTCTTTTCGTAATCCAGTATAGACATCGATCGTCGCATCCGTACAACTTGAGTCTTCCATATCGATCCGAATAAAATTATTTAATTCTTTTGCTGTTTTAACTATTTTTCGGACATTTTCAATGCAAAATTCTTTTTCAAGCTCCAACCCAAGCTGGGTTAATTTTATAGAAACATTTGAATTCAAACCCTCTTTTGTAATCGCCTTGAGTGCTTCGATAGCCTCTTCGGTGGCTGATTCCGCTTCCCGCCGCTGAGTTACTGATTCACCGAGTACGTCAGTAGTTGCCATGATACCGTTTCTATTTAAATTTTTCACAACGTTAATTGCATCCGCAAGTTCCTCTCCTGCAATGTAACGACCGGCAAAGTACCTAACAATTTGTCTGGGCACCATTGGCAGCGTAGCGACTATAAACTTATTAAATAAATTCATATGTGAAAAGACGGATTTTGTTTTTAAGATTGAAATTATAAAATCTTTGTCAATATATACAAGAAGGAACTAAAAATCAAGGATATTGACTTAAAATAATGATTAAAACTGTTTCCCAAAGATTAGATTTACAATCCAAACAGACATTATGATTCCAACGATATCTGCTACAATTCCGGCAGGAACTGCATGCCGTGTTCTGGAGACGCTCACAGCTCCGAAATAAACTGCCAGCACATAAAATGTAGTTTCACCGCTCCCCATCATAACCGAAACCATCCTGCCTATCAAAGAATCAGCCCCGTGAGTATTGATAATTTCACTCATTACTCCCAAAGCGCCGCTACCCGACAATGGACGCATTATTGCCATAGGCAGCGCCTCAGCCGGCATAGAAATTAATTTTGTTAACGGTGAAACGATTGCGGCTAATATATCCATCGAACCGCTCGCCCTGAAAATTCCGATAGCCACCAACATCGCTACCAAATATGGTATTATTCTCACACCAATATTAAATCCTTCTTTGGCTCCTTCAACAAAAACTTCATAAATTTTAACCTTTTTGATCGCCCCGTATAATACAATAAATAATACAATTGCCGGGATAGCTATTACTGATAATGTTTGAGTTATGTTTATGAATGTCTGCATGATAAACCTGAGTTTGAGATTTCAGTATTGAGTATTGAGCTTTGAGTTATAAAGTTTTCGTGAATCCTGTGATCATTTTACTTACTTCTTCCAAATGATCAAGATGATTGCGTTTTTCTTTTTCTTCAATGTAATTCCTGCGGGCGGATATAATAACCATATTTGCAGTTTCTGAAACAGAACGGTGGGAATAATTCAAAAATAACTTGAATTCTCTTTTCGAATTACTCCCCGATCCTTCAGCTATGTTGTTTGATATCGATAAGGTAGAACCCCGCAATTGTTCTGCAAACTTAAATTGGTGCTTATCTTCCAAATAATCGGATAAATCTAATAATTTATCAGTTATCTCGATAGATTTCTTCCAGATACTAAGATTTTCAAATATAAACATTTTACTCTCCAGAGTTATTTTTTTTGCTTATCAATTTTCAACTATCTAAAATTTCATTACTCATTACTCACAACTCATCACTCACCACTTTACACATCCAACTGTTTCTTAAAAATTTTTAACCGAGCTAACAGTTTCACCACCGTAACACCTACTATAGTGCTGACGGAAGTCGCAACTATTACTGCCCCGATAATTTCAGTCGGATTGGAAGAGCCCGCAGCCGAGCGAATCGCGATTACAGTTGCCGGAATGAGTTGAACATTACTCGTGTTGATTACCAAAAATGTACACATCGCATCTGATGCAGTACCGAGTTTACGATTCAACTTATTAAGCTCCTCCATTGCTTTGAGTCCGAGAGGTGTTGCAGCATTCGCAAGTCCGAGTATATTTGCCGAAATATTCATAATCATCGCACCCATAGCAGGATGATCGGCAGGTACATCAGGGAAAAGTCGGGTTGTAATTGGTTTTAATAGATTTGCTAATTTTGTAATCATACCTGAAGCTTCAGCGATTTTCATTACTCCAAGCCACAAAGCCATTATCCCGATCAAACCAATAGCTAACTCAACAGCTATTTTCGCATATTTCACAATACCTTCGTTAGTAACGGCATTCATTTTAATGAATTTCACCGGATTAAGTACGATAAAAGCAGAATAATCATTTTCGGTTTCATTTATTATTTGAAATTTCCCCTGAATGATAACGGCTTCTTTTTTTTGAGCATTTGCAATTTGATTCCAGATATCAGGAGTATTGTTATCTAAAAATATTTTTATGGTTCCCCTGTTTTTTTCAGAAATAAATATTTCTGCTTTTTGACTGATATCTTCATCAACTGTTACACTGTAAAAGTGATTGAATTCAGATGCGGGGATTTTTAAAGTACAATTGTAGGTGTTGTTGATTTCAAAGTCTTCGACGGGTAAATTAAAATTCAATACTACCGGAAGTTCTTTATCGTTGCAGTATTTGTCAGTCGACAAGTCTGTAATATCGACAGAAACGGCAGCAATAATTCCGATAACGATGAGTGAAAGCCAGATGTAATTTAACATTAAACTTGCCGATTTTTTTTATAAATATATATTAATTATACAGGTTTGTCAAATTGAAACTATCCATAATTTTTGTTATTATTCGACAATTAATGATCGGTCAAAATATGGTAGAAGCTTTTCAACAAATTCAGAAACTCGCCAACGATTTTAAGCAGCAGGAATCGGCTTATATTAATTCAAGTTATTCCGAACAGAGAGTACGTGGAGATTATATCAATAAATTTTTTATGTATCTCGGTTGGGATGTTACTCATGAAGATCAGAAAAATCCTTATGAGCAGGAAGTTAAAATTGAGAATCCGATAAACATGGGCAATTCACAGCACCGCGCTGATTACGCTTTCTATGTCGCTCCGAATTTCCGCGATGTTAAATTTTTTGTCGAAGCCAAAAAAACATCGCGCAACCTTGCTAACGCCGACGATTATTATCAGACTATACGCTATGGCTGGAATCAGAAAACACCCGTAGCGATACTAACCGATTTCGAGGAGTTTCATATACTCGACTGCAGATATAAACCCGATATAAAAACCGCGCTCGAACGAAAAATAGAAGTTTTTCATTACTCTGATTATGCCAACGAAGAAAAATTCAAACGCATATATTACCTTTTCAGCAAGAATGAAGTAGCAAAAGGTTCAATAGAAAAATATTCCGCATCCCTTCCATCGCCCAAAGGTAAATCTTCACAAAAAGGATTTTTAAAAAGCAGTTATCAGCCCGTTGACGAAGCATTTTTGGAACAGCTCGACGAAACCGCGAAATTCTCGCAAAGGCATTTAAAAATAAAAATCCTTATCTGGAGGGTGAAGAACTAACCGAAACAGTTCAACGGATTATTGACCGGCTTGTTTTTATACGCTTTCTTGAAGACAAATCAATTGAAGATTCTTCTATCATACACATTGCTAAAAAGCCCTCGGCATGGAAAGCGTTTCTTTCGTTATGTAAAGGTTATGAACCAAAATACAACGGACTGGTATTCAAGCCCCACCGCATTATCGACGATCCAAATTTTCATCCCCCCGATAATAAAGTTTTTGCGGATATTTGCAGCGAGCTTGCCGATCCTACTTCACCTTACGATTTCGATAAAATTCCAATATCAATATTAGGAAGCATTTATGAAAGATTTTTGGGTAAAGTTGTTAACACCACCGACAAGCGGGCAAAAGTTATCGAGAAACCCGAAGTCCGTAAAGCAGGCGGCGTTTATTATACACCCGAATATATTGTTCGATATATTGTAAATGAAACTGTCGGCAAGCTGATTGAAGACAAAACTCCTGATGAAATTTCCAAGATGACTTTTGCAGATATTGCCTGCGGCTCGGGTTCATTTTTGATTGAAGTGTATAATTTGATTCTCGAATACCACTCCCGTTATTATACTGCGAATCCCGAAAAAGCCCGTAAAGGCGATATTGAGATACGCAACGGTGAAACTGTTCTTTCGCTAAAAAAACGGCAGGAAATACTTGTAAACAATATTTACGGTGTTGATATAGACTTTCAGGCAACTGAAGTTACACAGCTGTCGCTCTATCTCAAACTGCTTGAAGATGTAACTATGAACGACGCCTTCCAGTTCAGTTTATTGAAGGAAAAAATATTACCCGACCTGAGGAACAACATAGTATGCGGCAACTCGCTTATAGGTACGGATATTCTGAAAGGTAAATTATTTGCCGGCGACGAGGAGCGCACTGACGGCGATGCCGCCGTTTTTCACCTGATCCGTCGTCCCGACATTGATCGGCGCGGCGACGTTGCCGTTCGGTGCGGCCGCGCTCGGTCCGGTCCACGCTTGCAGCAAGGATGCGGCGAGGAGCGCCGAGAACGCGATGAAAAGTATGAGAAAGAGTTGCCTGAAAGTCAGCGACATAGACGCATTATAGCTCTTGAAATACCGGCGTGATGTTGACGGTGACGCTCTCTGTGAACGACGATTGTCCCGCACCCGCGAGTTCCTGACACTCGAGCGTATACGTCGTGCGTCCGGTGATCGCGCCCGTGCTGCGACCGCCGTACGGTGCAGCTCTCGACATTCGAGACGTTCCAGAAGAGCTTCGCGCTCTGCCCCTGCCGCACGAGCGTCGGCCGGATCGTGAGGTGACCGGAGGTCGCTTCCGTCGACGACGCATTGAAGATCGGCTCCGGTACGAGGCAGGACGCCGATCCGGTCTGGCAGAATTGCGGCGAGACACACGTCGTCACGTCGGAGACGTTGCACCGCGCATCG
>CAYTID010000065.1:0-12717 GCA_964437735.1 uncultured Ignavibacteriaceae bacterium
TGAAATGAAATGAGCAGACTATGAATGTAGACGTTCTGATGGTCTTCTCTTCGGACCGGGGTTCGATTCCCCGCATCTCCACAAATATTTAATGGGTAAGTATCATTCCTCCCATGATGCTTTAAATGAAGCCTGTCTGTGCGGACCTACCCCCTAAACGCGCAGGCAGAGCTTCTGCCCAATTTTTTTTTAGGAATCCGCATCCTAAATATTTCCAATGGCAATAATCGATTCGATTTATTTCTTTTATCATCGTTGCAATTGGTTCTGAATTGCTGAAAAAGGAACGCATTCGTGTTTCTGAACTGCATAGATTGGTACCTATATGCGCTTGATGTAAAAATGTTCTGAATGCTACCGGCTATTGAGAAAAAATTGAAAGCAAGATTCAAAACCACTGAGAAGCAGAATTTTCACACGGTATTTGTCCGAATTGCGCAAATAAATTGTGTGACAAATTTCATCATAAAAGATAGAACCACCTTAAATATTTTGTAATATCTACATTTAATTTGTAATTATTGCAAATCAAGAGGTGGATTTTCTCTTGAATCCTCACGATTTTCTAAAAATATAATTATTTTAAAATTCACAGAACCTGGCATGATAATAGAACCTATTATAGTAAATAACAATATAGAATATTTATAACATGAAAATTCTAATTATCGACGACTCACCACATATACACGCAATGATAGGCGTTATCCTCAAAAACGAAGGTTATAACGATATCTCACATGCTTATAACGGTATAGACGGTTTTAATGTCTTTTTAAAAATAAATCCTGACGTAATATTTCTCGATAATATCATGCCCAAATTAAATGGCATCAAAGTATTGGAACAGATAAGGGAAATTGATAAAGAAACAATAGTGATTATGCTAAGCTCAATTTCGAATGCAGACTTCATTATTGAAGCTAAAATACTGGGTATAAATTATTATGTTTTGAAACCATTCCTACCCGACAAAATAAAAAGCGTAATAAAAAGATTTTCAAAACTAAGAGAAGAAATTCAACTAACAGCGTAATTATTCATAACATCCTTTTTCATAAATAACTCCCTAGGGCAGACGAAAGTTTGCCTTTTTTTTTGCGAAAAACCTTTTTTTATAGTAAATTCATAAAAAACCAAAGAAAATTATCTCTATGAAAACCATTATCGAACCATTCAAGATTAAATCTGTCGAACCAATAAAATTTAGCACCAAAGAAGAACGAGAGAGAATTCTAAAAAATGCCGGTTACAATCCATTCTTAATCAAAGCAGAGGATGTAACGATAGATTTGCTTACAGATAGTGGAACCTCGGCAATGAGCGCAAAGCAATGGAGTGGTATACTGGATGGGGATGAATCTTATGCCGGAGCACGTAGTTTTTTCAGATTTGAAAGAGCCGTAAAAGAGATAACAAATTTTAAAAACATTATACCGACACATCAGGGACGAGCTGCGGAAAAAATTTTATTCACAATTATGGGAGGCGAAGGGAAATACGTTCCAAATAATACACATTTTGATACTACGAGGGCAAACATTGAATTTAGCGGAGCGGAAGCAATTGATTTACCTTGTAAATATGGATGTGATCCCGACACAATAGCCGATTTTAAAGGGAATATGGATATTGAGGCTCTTGATCTATTCATCAAACAAAAAGGTGCGGAAAATATCCCTATGATTATGATGACGGTTACTAATAATTCTAACGGCGGACAACCTGTGTCGATGGAAAATATAAGGGAAGCAAAATATATTGCTGTAAAATATAATATTCCTTTTTTTATTGACGCCTGCCGGTTTGCTGAAAATGCCTATTTTATTAAGAAAAGAGAACCTGGATATCAAAATAAATCCATTAAAGAGGTCGCAAAAGAAATGTTCTCCTATGCTGATGGTTGTACGATGAGTGCAAAAAAGGACGCTTTAGTAAACATGGGTGGATTTCTCGCATTAAATAATGAAGAACTTGCAATGAAAGCGAGAAACATTCTGGTTGTAACAGAAGGGTTTCCCACATATGGTGGTCTTGCCGGTCGAGACCTTGAAGCAATTGCTCAAGGATTAGAGGAGATACTTGATGAAGACTATTTAAGATACAGAATAAGGTCAGTGGAATATCTGGGTGAAAATTTGACTAAAGCCGGTGTACCGATACTTCAACCACCGGGTGGACATGCTATTTATATCAATGCTAAAAAGTTCTTACCTCATATTTTACCCGAATATTATCCGGGTCAAAGTATTGTGTGTGAATTATATTCACACGGGGGTATCCGTGCCGTAGAAATCGGAAGCGTTATGTTTGGAAAGTATGATAAAGTTTCAGGGAAATTAATTTCACCCTCGATGGAGCTTGTGCGACTTGCGATTCCGAGAAGGGTTTATACTCAAAGCCATATAGATTATGTAATTGAAGTAGTCACTGAGGTTTTTGCTAACCGTAATAAATTAAAAGGGTTAAAAATAACTTATGAAGCACCAATGCTCCGGCATTTCACTGCAAATTTTGAACCTGTCAATTGATGTAACATGATTACATGTTCAGTTTGTAAAACTGAAAACCACCATTTGAATATAATATGTTCGAGCTGCGGCGGATTTATTCAAACCAAAATTGAAAACCTTGATCTTTTTTCAATCTTGGGTAAATTAATTGACAATCCCAAAAAAGCTTTTCTGATTATATCAGTAGCAAGGCATAAAAACTATTCGGTTTTTTTATCACTATTATTCGGTATTGCTTTTCTAAACATGATTTACGAGTCGATCCATATAGGTGATTTATTGAATGAAGACGGCTCGATTCTACTGTTGTTAGTTCTCATCGGTCCTCTAGTCGGAATTTCGTTGCTCTCTCTTTACAGTATTACTCTCCTAGTTGTTGCACGATTACTTGTAGCTCCGGTAAAATTCAGAAATATATTTGCGGTCTGCTCTTATTCAACAATTCCATTTTCGATATTTTTTATTTTATTTTTTCCGATAAAACTTCTAACATTCGGTATAAGTCATTACGGAATATATCCTCCCGCCCAAATCATTAATCCAATTGTTTATTATATTTCGTTCTACTTGGAATTTATATTTTTCCTTTGGTTTTTATTTTTGAGTACCACAGGGATCAAAACCTTATATGATTTAAAAATTGTTAAAGCAATTTTATTGAATGGGATACAGCTTACCCTTTGGATCACATCAATATATATTTTGATTAATTATTTCAGGACTTTATGAATATGGAAGAAAAAGTATTTGAGGAAATTGTTAATAAAGCTTTCGATGGACTTCCCGATATGTTTAAGAATAATATTGATAATGTTCAATTTTTGATAGAAGATTACCCGACTCCGGAGCATGTTGCAAAATTAAATCTTTATTCAAAGGGGCAACTCCTTGGTTTATATGAAGGAATACCTCTGAAACATCGCAATACATGGTATGGAAGCTCAGGAACGGTTCCCGATAGAATCACATTATTTAAAAAAAATATTGAAGCGATCTCGTCCGATAAAAATATTCTGGAAAAAAAAATAAGGGAAGTACTGCTACATGAGATCGGACATTACTTCGGAATGACTGAAGAAGAAATACGTAATGCCGGATATTAAAATAAAATAGACCGATATCCTAAATTATAATGTATTATACTTTTAAGAATATATCGTTGATCGGTTTTTTTCTCGGGATAATAACTTTCATAGTAATTTTATCGCTTCCTATTCCTCAGAGTTTTATAGAATATTCAATAAATAATACCGGAATTCCTTCTTCTAATGAAATGGTTATTAAAGTTGCAAACGGTATGAAAATCACACTCGGGTTACTTTGCCTTATGGTAATCTGGTGGTTAACAGAGGCGATTCCGATTCCTATAACTGGATTACTTCCTGCGATAATGCTCCCGTTTTTTAAAGTACACGGTTGGCAACCTGACAATTTATTCGAATTTACTTTTCAGAAAACTTTAGCTAATTATGCTCATCCGGTTATCGGTTTATTTTTTGGATGTTTTTTACTCGCCGCAGCCATCAGAAAATTCGGGACGGATAAGAGATTAACATTTTGGATACTTACTAAAGGAAAAATAGCAGATAGTCCAAAAAAAACACTTTTAGTAATAATGTATTTAACTGCTTTTGTTTCAATGTGGATATCGAATACTGCAACGGTTGCAATCATGCTGCCTATTGCGATTGGCATACTAACTCAAACCGGAGGCGACATAAAGGGGAGTAATTTCGGTATTGCTCTTATGCTCGGAATTGCTTGGGCAGCCTCAATCGGAGGAGTAGGGACAATTATAGGCTCACCACCTAACGGAATAGCAATTTCAATTTTGAGTCAAAACCAATTGCCAACTCTGAATTTTCTTGATTGGATGAAAATAGGCATTCCTTATGTAATAATATTTATTCCTGTCTGCTGGTTTCTATTAAGCAAAATATATCCTTACAAAGATGAAGTGAAAATAAATCAAAATTTTCTTCTTCACGAAAAATCAAAATTGGGTAACATCGGAAGGGGAGAATATTTGACCGGAGGTGTATTTTTAGTAACAGTAATTTTATGGATATCCAACCCATTCTGGAAATATTTGTTACCCGATAATATATTCGACAGTTTCAGTTGGATAGATGAATATTCAATAGGCTTCGGGGCAGGTTTAATTTTGTTTTTCATCCCATTCAGTTTAAAAAAATTTGAAACAGTGCTTCATTGGAAAGATACAAGACATGTAGATTGGGGGACTTTAATATTATTCGGTGGGGGATTGGCTTTATCGGATGTCATGTTCAAAACAGGATTAGCAGGATATCTGGCAAATTCGTTTGTATACAGCTTTGGAACACCGCCGCATTTCTTGCTTTTATTTTTAATAATCGTGTTAATGTCATTTATGACGGAAATTACATCCAATACAGCAATCACTTCAATGATGGTTCCGATACTGATTGCAATTGCCGCTAATATTGGTATTGATCCGACAACTTTTGTGATAGGCGCTGCAATCGCTGCTTCAATGGCATTTATGCTTCCCGTTGCTACACCTCCGAATGCATTAGTTTACGGAACAGGATATGTGAAATTATCTAATATGATAAAAGCAGGATTTTGGCTTGACATTGTCGGTTGCTTCTTGACTTTTTCTGTGTTATATATATTTGGTTATTTAATATTTAAATTATTAATCATTTAATCTCTTATGATATTAAGGAAGAAAACCGAGAAAAATATTTAGAGCTTGTTAAGAATATACACAGTTATCGAACATGGACGAAACGCCAGATAATTTTATTGTCAGACTAATATAGTCTAATTCCCAAAGGCAAAATGAAATGAGACTTCTGAAAAATTATTTTATACTAATAAAACTGTCAAGCTGAGCTTGTCGGAATGTGAAATTGTAGGCACATATAAAAACTAAAGGCAAATGAAAAATTTAACCATTGTGACACTAAGCTCACTTAGAAATACTAAGTATTTTTTGTTTTTTTAGTGAAACTACTGACGAAGTCATCCCTTTGGGAGTGCCTAAGTGTCTTAGTGGTGAGTTTCGAGAGGTTCTCTTTGGTAAAATGTCCTGGTTCGACAGGCTCACAATGACTTTTAGAAGTCTCGAAAGATAAAACATTAATTGAAATAAAATAAAAATAAACATTTATATGAAAAATTATATTAATCCGCTCGCAATATTTATTTCTGAACATGCTGATTTGCTTGTTCATCTTCTAAAATTAAATTCCGTAACAAAATCAATAAAAAAGAACGGTTTGTCGAAAAAATCGCTTGACATAATCGCACATGTTATGGCAACTCTTGAATATGAGATCGGTCACCATAATAAACTTGAAGAAGATGCCTTATTCCCGATTCTTGAAAAACATGTGGAAGGTCCGACACAATTGCTAAAAGACGAGCACAAACAAATGTTCATCAGTTTTGCTAAGCTATATAAGGTATTCAATAAGGTGAATAAGGCAAAAATAAATACGAAAAAGGATGTTGAATTGTTGACTACATCGACACAGGAAGTAGTACACATTTTTGTTAACCATATTCATAAAGAAAATTACATTTTATTTCCTTTACTGAAAAGGTTTTTAACCAAAGAGGAATTGCATAAAATTGCAGAAAAAATGATATAGGATCTTTTAAATTATCAAGCTCTTATTTTAATATTTTAAAATAATATTGATCCAAAGTGAAAGACCACACTGCTTCATCTGCTATGTCGAGTGAGCCAGAACAAAATTTAACAAAAAAAAGAGTCATCGATTTTACGATGACTCTCCGGACTTATAAAACAGGATATTCAGAGCTATCGTCTGGCTTCTAATGTTACTATTAGATTTACCTTAACACCATCTCGTAATAAAACTAATTCTACTGAATCACCAGGGTGATAATCGCCTAAGAGATAAGTCAAATCGTATATATTTTTCACATCCTTCCCATCGAATTTTATAATAACATCACCACTCAATAAACCTGCTTTATCAGCGGGAGTACCGGGACGTGCGCCTGATATTTTTAATCCGTTTGGGTCATCTCCAAAATCGGGGAGAATTCCAAGTGTAACTTTAAAGCCGCGTTGAGCGCCATCTCCGAACATAGCAGGTCTTTCGACTTTTGTATACAATGGTTTTTCGACAATTCGATCAAGTTTTTTGATAATCCCAACTACAAAATCGATTAGCAATTTTTGTCCTTCATAATTGAGTAGCTGCCAATCGTCGGATGGTTTGTGATAATCACTGTGTAAACCTGTAAAGAAAAATAATACAGGGATATTACTACTATTGAAAACCGAATGATCGCTCGACCCGAAACCATCCTGTCCTAATTTCAATGTAAAAAATGAATCTGCATTTTGTTCGGCTATTATATCATTCCAAACAGGTGAGGTTCCAACACCTTGAATTGTAAAAACGCTGTCTTTCATCCTTCCGATCATGTCCATGTTTATCATAGCAGTTGCCTTGTCCAAAGGAAGATGAGGATTTTTCACATAATGAGATGCCCCAAGCAATCCCAATTCTTCGGCTGAAAAACCAATAAAAACATATGTTCTTTTAATTTCATTTCGAATTGAACCAAAATATTGCGCAATTTCTATCAACCCGGCAGTTCCTGAAGCATTGTCATCTGCGCCATTGTGGATTGCGATAGTATCCTGCTTTAATGAACCCGATCCGATTCCGCCAAATCCAATATGGTCAAAATGTGCACCGATAATAACATGCTCGTCTTTTAAAACAGGATCAGACCCATGAAGAATACCAACAACGTTCTGTGTTTCAGAATATACTTTCTCGATATCGGAAATTATATTGATGGTGGTATTCGGAAATTCAAATGTATTTGGTTTTTTTTCAGAATTGATATTTGTCTGAATCTCAAGAAAATCTTTTCCGATCAGTTTAAAAAGAGAATCGGCTGCATCACGCCTGAAACTCATTACTGCCATACCCGAATTGCCCATTCCTCGCTCCTGACGCAAGGGGACTAGTTCGAGCTGAGTTTCATCAAGCGGACCTTTTACAAAAATAATTCCTTTTGCGCCTTTGGAACGGGCAGTCATTACTTTCCGTTGCAGCGGCTCATAATTGGCAAAACCGCTTTTCGGATTTTTTCCCTCGGGTGTATGATGAAGTATCATTACGATTTTATCAGTAACATCAATGCCTGCATAATCATCGTAATTTAACGTGTCGGCGGAAATGCCATAACCTGCAAAAATAAAATTCCCGGTCACACTCGTATCGCTGGTAAAAGCCATCGGTCTGTAATCGATATCGACTGAAAAATTAATAATTGTATTTTCGATATTTACATTCAATTTATTATTTTCCCCCGGTTTTATTTCAGAAACAAATTTAAATTTCTGAAAAAATGTGGCATTATCACCACCGGGTTTCAGTCCGTAAATTTTAAATTGTGATGCTATGTATTCGGCTGCCAATCGGTTTTCGGCAGTTCCGGACATTCGACCCTGAAGTTCATCTGAAGCAAGATATCGAACATGCTGTTTCAATTCGTCGGCTGTAATATCATTTGATACAATTAATTTTTCGGTAGAATAACAACCGATTAAAAAGGCTGTCGATAGTATAATTAAGAGAGTATTTTTCATTAATTTCTCATGTTTATTTTTGTGCATTAAAATTTTTTCCTGTAATTTTTTTCGATACATCAGATGCTAAATAAAAAAACTTTTCCAGAATTTCTTCCGGTTTTTTTAATTTATTGTGGTCTTCATCTGGATAAGCTTCTTTTCGCATATCTGTAGCAATCGGACCCGGATTAACTGAATTGACCCGTATGTTGTATTTAAGTAATTCATCTGCGAGTATCTGCGTAAAACCTTCGATAGCAAATTTTGAGACTGAATATGCGCCCCATAATTTTCTCCCTTTTATTCCTACAGAAGAACTAACGTTAATTATAGAACCGGATTTCTGATTCATCATCGTGGTCAATACATATTTTGTAAGAAAAAAGGTACCATTAACATTCACATCGATAACATGTTTCCAGGTATCTTCCGGATACGAGAGGATGTCACTCATCTTTCCAAGAACAGATGCATTATTGATGAGAACATCAATACGACCGAATTTTTTCACGATATTGGTAATAAATTTTTCAGATTCTTTAAAATCTGTTAAGCCGAAAGCAGAAGAAAAATAAAAATCTGTATTTAATTTACTAGTAAGCTCATTCAAACCGGAAACATTTTTGGCGCATAATCCTAAATTGGCTCCTTTCAAATAAAATCCCATCGCTAATGCATGTCCTAAACCTCGGGAAGCACCTGAGATGATAACAACTTTATTCTGAAAATTCATTTTAAAAGAACCAGTAAGTTTAAATATAATTGGAAAGTTTTTCTGATTTGACTATTTCAGTTTCATTAAAGCGTTTTTTAAATTAACGTATGAAACATCGTCCGAAACTGAGTATTTCCAATCGATATATACAATTATCCCATTTTTGTCAATAACAAAAACCGTTCGTTTATTAAAACCTCTTTCCTCATTATAGCTATTATACATTTTAGAAACGTAATGTGTATGATCGCTTAATAATTTGAACGGATAATTTTGATGTTCTGCCCAATATCTGTGAGACCAGACGTAATCACCGCTTATTCCCAAAATTTCCGCATCCAATTCCTGAAATAAATCAAAATTGTCCCGATAACTGCAAAGTTGTTTTGTGCAACCCGGACTCCAGTCGGCAGGGTAGAATGCAAGAATAACAGGCTTTACACCGATTATAGCAGATAGCTTAATACCGGAATGAATAATTGTGTCTTTCGTTGCATATGGCAATGTAAAATCTTGAGCAGCTGAACCCAAATAAATGTCTTGACAAAAAACATTAATTGAAATTACTGATCCAAGAATGATTAGAAAATATTTATTTAATTTCATAACATCAAAAATTTAACAGAATTATATTGGAAATCCAAGAAATATTTTTGTTGAGTGTTTAATATTTGACTTTTCTATCTAATTTCTCTATTTTTTTGCAGAAAGATCGGAACTAAATATGAGCTTAAAAGAAAAATTCAGTCAGGAAATAATTAAGTCAACAAAATCAGGCGAAAGATTGAGATTGGAGACAATCAGGAGTTTGCGTGCGCTTTTACTTGAAAAAGAAATTGCTAAACGCCCTAATCCATTAACCGCCGAAGACGAAATAGGTATAGTTATATCTGCAGCAAAAAAGCGCAAAGAATCGATTGAAATGTATGAAAAGGGGAGTCGGGTAGATTTAGCGGAAAAAGAAAAAGCTGAATTACTTGTCATTGAGGAATTTTTACCAAAACAGCTTTCTGCTAGCGAAATTGAACTCATAGTCAGAAAAATTATGAATGAATCCGGTATTTCTTCCATGTCAGATTTCGGTAAATTAATGCCACTTATTATGAAAGAATTAAAGGGAAAAGGAGATGGAAAATTGATAACAGAAATTGTCAAGAAGTTGCTGGCGGGTTGATCAATGATTATAATGGACATCATAATAATTTGTGTAATTGTTCTGTTTGCGATATTAGGTTTCAAGGATGGTTTTCTTAGAAAGTTATTCGGCTTGATTGGATTATTGGTCGGTTTTATACTCGCAACCAAATTTATGGGTGTATTAGGAAAATTGATTATAGAATGGTTCGAATTTGCACCATATTTTTCCTACCCCCTTGCGTTTTTTTCAATTTTTCTGGCGGTAATACTGGTTTTCATTTTATTATCAAAATGGTTGGGAAGCAGAGGTACTATTGTAAAGACGTTAAATAGAGTCGCCGGAGGAATATTGGGAGCAGCCCAAGGTGTTTTGATTGCAAGTATTGTATTGATAGCTTTGAAATTCGCCGATATTCCGTCTGAAGAAACAAAAAGCAAATCAATTCTCTATCCCCAAATAATAAACATAGCTCCAAAAGTTTTTGATTTTGCACTTACTGTTTACCCCGAATCTAAATCTTTTTTTGAAGAAATTGAAAAGAATTTAAAAAAGTATACTGATTAAAATTATGGTTGAATTTCTAAATTCTTTTTCAAAACTTGAATTCCAAAAAATTAAAAGCCACGTTTGCCGTTACGCAATTTCACCCGCTAATAAAATCAATATTGAAAATATTTTACCACTCTCGTCACAATCTGAAATCCAGAATAATTTAGACCACGTGTCTGAAACAAAAATATTGATCGAATCCGACGACCCATTACCCTTAGATGGATTAGCCGATATCAGAGTCCCGCTCAGCAAGGCAAAGATTATTGATAGTTTCCTCGCTGCTGAGGTTATACTAAATATTAAAATGCAACTAGTAATAGCCCGAAATATTGCATCATACTTCGCTAAACGTAAAGGTAATTATCCTCTTCTGAATCAATTAATAACAACAATATATTTCGATAAAATTCTAGAATATAATATCGATCTTGCCATTGATGAATATGGAAATATTAAAGACACTGCTTCTTCCGATCTAAAGCGAATCAGGCGTGAGTTGTTCGATCTAAATGAGCAATTACGGAAGCGGCTCGGTAAAATATTAAAAACAGTTACTTCTGAAGGTTGGGCACAGGAAGAGATCATTACAACACGCGACGGGCGAATGGTAATTCCGGTGAAAACCGAGAATAAAAACATGGTTCCCGGATTTGTTCATAGTATGTCCGGGAGCGGAGCAACGGTTTTTGTGGAACCCGCCGAAACGCTTGAAATGAATAATGATATCAGAAGTCTGCAATTTCGTGAAATTCGTGAAATTGAAAAAATATTGAAAGATTTAACAATCCAAGTCCGCGATAATGCTGATAAAATATTAAATAATTTATTCATCTAGAAAAATTGGATTATTATCAAGCGCTGGCAAAATATTCGATCGAAATAATCGGCTGTGCTCCGAAACTTAACGATAATATGATTTTCAAAATTATCGGTGCACATCATCCAATATTATTGATGAAACATAAACGCGAGGAAGTTGTACCTCTGAATCTTGAACTGGGTGAAAAGTATTCAACTTTATTAATAACAGGTCCAAACGCCGGGGGTAAAAGTGTTGCAATAAAGACTTTTGGATTATTAGCGGTGATGGTTCAGGCGGGATTGCATGTTCCCGTCCATCCAGAATCAGAATTCGGTATCTACGACATGATTTTTATAGATATCGGTGATGAACAATCCATCGAAAATGATTTGAGTACGTTCAGTTCACATTTGGTAAATATTAAGAAGATTATCGACAATGCCGATAATAAAAGTCTCGTATTACTTGATGAAATTGGAGCCGGTACAGATCCAACCGAGGGGAGCGCTTTAGCTGAAGCTATTCTCGAGGAATTGACAATTAGAAAAGCACACACTTTGTCAACAACTCACCATGGAAACTTGAAGGCGTTCGCTCACGAAACAGACAGAATAGAAAATGGTGCTATGGAATTTGACCATATTACATTAACTCCGACTTACAAATTTATTTTCGGTATTCCGGGGAGCAGTTATGCGTTTGAAATTGCAAAAAGGATGGGACTTTCGGAGAAAATAATCGACAGGTCGATAAGTTTAAGAGGCGAAGCTCAGCACAATCTTGAAAATCTTTTATCAAAAATTGAAATTCAATCTCAATCATTAAAATTTGAAAATGACTTAATTGAAAAGGAAAGGAAAGAGTTGGATGGATTGGTGAACGAGTATCGAACAAAAACTGAAGCACTTCGAAAAGAAATCAAACAAATTAAACTTAAAGCATTACATGAAGCCCAATCTATTATTAATAACGCCAATGCATTAATAGAAAAAACAGTTCATGAACTAAGAAACGAAAAAGCTGAAAAAGAAATTATAAAAAAAGCACACCAAAGTATTAATGAATATCGAAATGAAAAAGAAAAAGAAATTAGTGAATTAGAAAGTGAAACTGAGGTTATTACCCACACGATTTTTCAGATTGGTGATTTTGTTAAAATAAAAGAAAGTTCTGAAATAGGCGAAATAATTGAGAAGATTGACGGAAATTACTTTAATGTTTTATACGGTCAATTAAAAATTAAGATAAATAAAGATAAATTACTTAAAGTTAAACCAAAGGATGTAAAAAAGAAATATGCATCACACAATATTGATTATTTGAGTGATGATATACCCACAGAAATTGATCTCCGGGGAATGACCGGCGATGAAGCTATAGATGAAG